>JBKJJJ010000214.1:0-11197 GCA_046598045.1 Candidatus Eiseniibacteriota bacterium | reverse complement strand
TGTGCGGGTTCGCGCTCGCAACCGCGCCGTGGGCGATGACGCTCGCCCCGGCGTGGACGGGCTTCTTTGCTGCGCCCGTGTTCTTCGTGAGCGAGACCGCGATCCAGGAGGCCGTGCCCGAGGGCGCGCGAGCGCGCGTGTTCTCCGCCCGCGACTTTCTCTCGAAGGCGGCGTTCCTGCTGGTCACCGCACTCGCCGCGCCGCTGGTCGCGCGCTTCGGCACCGCACTGCCGATCGGCCTCGCGGGCGGCGTACTCGGCCTGATCGCGTTGGCGCTCGGGATGACTTCGAAAGACTAGAGCAGCCGCGGCCCCGGGCCGAGCACGCCCGCGAGCGCGGCCTCGAGCGCGGCGGCGTCCTCGGACGGGCCGTCGTCGCCGCGCGGCTGAAGCGCGGCGCCGAGGGCCACGCCGTGCGACTGCCAGAACGTGCCCGCCGCGCGCGCGGCGCGGACCGCCTCGATCCCGCCGGGCTGGGCCGCGGCCCATGCCGCGACGGCCTCGCGCAGCGCGCGCGCATGCGCCGGGTCGGCGGCGCGGAACGTCGCGCCGCAGCCGGGGCAGCGCACGCGCGCGCCCACCCGGGCGTAAGGCTCGGGCAACAGGTACTCGGCGCCGCATGCGGTGCAGGCCACCTTCCATCCGCTCACCCGGTCGCCCTCCACGACAGTTCCTCGCCGAACAGCTGCTCGAGCCGGGCCCGCAGGCGAGCGTGGCCTGGCGACAGCAGGGACGGATCGGCCGCCACCCGCGCCTCGGCTTCGGCGCGCGCGCGGTTCACCAGGTCGAGATCGCGCGCGAGGTCCGCGATGCGCAATGCGGGCAGGCCGGTCTGGCGCGCGCCCCACAGCTCCCCGGCGCCGCGCGTCTTGAGGTCCTCCTCGGCGAGGCGGAACCCGTCGTCGGTCGACGCCAGCAGGTCGAGCCGTGCCTGCGCCTCGGGCGCCGCGCGCGGGCCCGCGAGCAGCACACATACTGAGCGCTCGCTGCCGCGGCCGACGCGCCCGCGCAACTGGTGGAGCTGGGTCAGGCCGAATCTCTCGGGGTGCTCGATGATCATCACGGTCGCGTTCGGCACGTCCACGCCGACCTCGATCACGGTGGTCGCGACCAGCGCGTGCACCCGGTTCGCGACGAACTCGGCCATCACCGCCTCCTTCTCCGCCGGCTTGAGGCGGCCGTGCAGGAGCCCAAACTTGAACCGCGACAACAGCGGGTGCGCGGCGAGGCTCGCGACCATCGCCTTGGCCGCGCGCAACTCGCTCTTCTCGCTCTCCTCGATCAGCGGGTAGACGATGTAGGCCTGTCGCCCCCGCGCCAACTCGTCGGCCAGAAATCCGTAGATCGCCTCGCGGCTCTTCTCCCCCGCGACCCGGGTGACAATCGGCTGTCGGTCCTTCGGGCGCTCGTCGAGTACCGTCACGTCGAGGTCTCCGAGATACGCCAGCGCGAGCGTGCGCGGGATCGGCGTCGCGGTCATCACCAGCACATCGGGAAAGCCGCTGCCCTTCTTCGACAGTTGCGCGCGCTGGCGCACGCCGAAGCGGTGCTGCTCGTCGACCACGACCAGCCCGAGCCGGGGCAGCGGCACGTCCTCCTCGAGCAGCGCGTGCGTGCCCACGACGAGGTCGAGCGCGAACGGGTCGCCCGCCGGAAGCTCGAGGCGCTTGCGCAGCTCGCGCCTGGCGCTCTCGGCGGTCGAGCCGGTCCACAGCGCGGGCACGAGGCCGGCCGCCTGTCCGAGGGCACTCAGCGTTCGGAAGTGCTGCTCGGCGAGGATCTCGGTCGGCGCCATGACGCAGGCCTGGAAGCCGGCCTCGGCCGCGCACACCGCCGCCAGCAGCGCGACCACGGTCTTCCCCGTGCCCACGTCGCCGACCAACAGACGGTGCATCGCGCGTTTGGACTTCATGTCCTTGACGATCTCGTTGACGGCGCGCCGCTGCGCCCCGGTCGGCGTGAACGGCAGCGCGGCGATCGCGGCGCGGGCGCGCTCCATCCCGCGCGCGGTCACGAGCGCGGCGGAGGTCTCCGCGCGCGCCCGGCGGCGGAGCGCGAGCACGAGCTGGGCGAGCAGGAGTTCATCGAACGCGAGGCGCTTGCGGCCGCGCTCGGCAGCCTCGGGCGTGGCGGGAAAGTGCACGGCCTCGTAGGCCTCGACCAACCCGGGCAGCCCGAGTTCGCTCCGCAATTCCACGGGTAGCGGATCCTGCTCGGTCAATTCGGGGGCGAGCGCGTCGAGCGCGCTGCGCACCCAGCGCCGCATCGCGCGCGCGGTCACGCCGGCCGTGAGCGGGTGGCGCGGCAGGATCCGCCCCGCGGCGAGGGCGCCTGATTCCTCGCCCAGCACGTCGAACAGCGGATTGACGAACGTGCGACCGGGGCCGGGCGCGAGCTCGCCGACGAGCGCGAGCGTCTTGCCGACGGCGATCTCCTTGGCGAGGAAGCCCTGGCCGAACCAGCGCACGCCGAGCACGCCCGTGTCGTCGCTCACGCGCGCCAGCAGGTCGGTGCGCGCGCGCGCCCGGCGCGCTTCCACGAAGTCCACGCGCGCCACCACGGTCACCAGCCCGGAGGGCGGGATGCGCGCGACCGGGACCGTGCGCCGCGCGTCGAGGTACTCGCGCGGCACGTGGAGCAGCAGGTCCTCGAGCGTGTTGAGTCCGAGGCGGGCGAGCAACGCGGCGCGGCCGGGCCCGACGCCGGGCAGGAACTGCACGGGGGTGGTCGCGGTCAGGCGGGCGCGCCGGCCCGCATCCGGGGAGGCCGTGGCGGTCATGAGACGACCACGATAGCACAGGCAACGGACGAACCCGCTGATCGGCGCCGTCCTGCTGTGCTAGAGTTGAGGGCCCCAGCAGCAGGCCGCGCGGCGGCCCCGCGCGTCCCTGTCCCAAGGATCCATGGCACCATGCGAAGCCGCCCCCAGCGAGCAGAACCCACCCCGCGAAGCCCCTTGTCGCTGCGCCGCATGCTCGCCGCGCTCGTCCTGGCGGCATCGGCCGCCGGCTGCGCGCGCTCCCCGGTGTCGGTCGCGCTGCCGAATATCCTCCCCGAGGTCCAGCTCACCGCCGCGCCCCGTCCTGGGAGCGAGACGCTGTTCCAGGTCCGATTGTCCTGGTCCGCATTCGATCCCGACGGGCAGGTCGAGCGCTTCGTCTACGCGGTCGACCCGCCGGTCGGGGGCGACACCACGTGGACCACGACGGTCGAGCACGAGCTGACGCTCACGCTCCCGGCGACGATCCCCGCCGACCCGCTCGCGCCGCCGGGCCAGCGGGTGCTCTCGCGCGACACGCATACGTTCGTCCTCCGCGCGGTCGACAACACCGGCGACCGCTCGCCGGTGGTCGCACGCTCATTCACCGCGCGTACGGTTGCACCGGAGACCGTGATCAACACGCCGACGCCGAATCGCCAGGCGGCGGTGCAGACCCTGACCCAGGTGATCATCCACTGGCGGGGCACGGACCTCGACGGCGTGTCGCGCCAGACGCCCGTGCTCTACAAGAACAAGCTCGTGCCCGGGACCGCGATCAAGACCGACATCGAGAACGGCCTGTCGAACGCCGAGGTGCAGGAGTTCTTCGGCAAGGACCTCGTGAGCGGGTTCGCCGACTGGGACTCGACCGCCGACGACTTCCCGAGCTACACCGCGACCGGGCTCACGCCGGGCCGCGTCTACGTCTTCGCCGTGGTCTCCAGGGACGAGGCCGGCGCGTGGGAGCCGCGCTTCCTGCTCGACGGGAACACGCTGCGCTTCAGGCCGACGCTCCGGAACCTCGGTCCGCTGATCACGGTCGAGAGCGATTTCTACTCGAAGACGCAGAGCACCGGCGGCATCAGCCTCGACGCGTCGCGCATTCCGACGCTCGAGATCCCGCCTGCAACGCCGCTACGTTTCGAGTGGTCGGCGACGCCAAACTCGGGCTCGAGCCTTGCGGGCTATCGCTGGTCGGTGGACATCGAGGGCGGCGACGTCGCGAGTGAAAAGCCACGCGTCAATGACAGTGACCCGCATCACTGGAGTTCGTGGTCGCTCACCGACCAGAGCGCGATCGTGGGCCCGTTCACCGGCAGCGTGGACTCGACGGTGAACCACTTCCTCTACGTCGAGGCGCGCGACCAGGTCGGCTTCGTGTCGCTGTTCACCCTGCGCCTGTCGGTGATCGTGGCGCGTTTCGACAAGCCCCTGCTGGTGATCGACGACATGTACGGCACGCCCGGCGCCGGCACGTTGACCCCCTATCCGACCGAGGCCGAGCAGGACACGTTCCACTTTGCGGTCGGCGGGGTTCCCAACCGGCTCTCGAGCGGCCTGTCGATCCCCGGCGCATTCGCCGATTTCGCGTACGACACGCTCGACTATCGCTACTTTGGACGGGCGGGAATTCCGCTCTCGACGATCGGGCGCTATCGGGTCGTCGCCTGGTACACGGACAACGGGTCCTCTTCCGGCGTGTCGGACTTCCTCTTCGGCAGCGGCAAGCCCTCAAACGCGCTGCGCTACGCGAACGTGACCGGCCACCTCAACACGCTCGCGGTCTACCTGAAGCAGGGCGGCAAGGTGTTCCTGTTCGGCGACGGGGTTGCGCCCTCGATCGCGAACGGCTACTGGACGCGTTTCGGCACGTTCGTGGTGCCGTTCATCCCCTATGTCGCGGACCCGGCATTCCCGCGCGCGTACGTCCTGCGGCCGGGCTGCTTCCTGTACGACTACATCCACCTGCGCTCGGAGCTCAACACCGCGGGCACGGCCTCGGTGCAGTTCACGCGCGGCGAGCAGCTCAAAGGCGCGATCCCCTACCTGCCCGAGTTCGCGGGGACCGGCACGCTCACCGACCGCAGCCACGACCCGCGCATCGGTCCCTCGGCCGAGCGCAACGTCGCGACCTGGGAGGGTCTGCCGCGCTTCAGCCTGCGCGCCTACCGCGGCGCGAACGCGGATCCCAACCAGCGCAGCGTGAACCTGACCTGGTACATCTCGAAGCCGCTGGCCCTCAGCGAGGGCACAGGCGCAGCCCGGATCCCGGCCCTCGACACGCTCTACCTGCTGCAGGCGCGCAACTACACCGGCGACGGCACGACGGGCTCGAACAGCTCGTTCTCGGACGGGTTGCCGAACGCGGTCTACTACCACGGCAGCGACAACGGGCCGGTCGTCTGGTTCGGCTTCCCGATGTACTTCTTCGAGCCCGAGCAGGCGCGGCAGGCGGTCAAGACCGTGCTGACGGTGCTCGGCGTCCCGACCCGAAGCGCGACGGACCCGCCCGGCGCAGGCGCGGCCGTGGCCGGGCGATGAGCGAACCGGCCCGCCGGAGGACTCTCGTCGCCCTGTTTTTTCTGGCCCTCCTCGTGTGCGCGCGGCCGGGCGCGACGCGGGTGACGTTTGAGTTCCCGCCGCCGAATCCTGACACCACGGGGTCCGGCCGCCCGAACGGCATGGCCACCCAGGCGGTGCCCGAGGTGCGCGGGCCCGGCCACGTCACGACCGCCTCGCGGGTGTGGCTCAAGGCGACGAACATCGGGGTCATGGGCAACGCGTTTCCCTCGCTCTCCTCGGACCCGTCGGCGCAGTGGCCCGGCTCCTCGGGCGTCGAGTACCTCTACTACTGGGGGCTGTGGGTCGGCGGCGTCGTGCCCGGCCAGGTCTCGCCCGAGGCCCGCTACCGGGTGAGCTCTTCGATCGAGTGGCGCCCACCGAGCCTCGATCCCGTCGACCGGATCTACGACACCTACCAGGGCGCGCCCGGCAGCCTGCGCTGGGTGGACGACGACCACGACCGGCGTTACGACGAGGACCCGCTCAACGGCAAGGATGACGACGGGGATGGGAAGGTCGACGAGGACGGCGCGATGATCTCCCAGCGCATGTTCGCATTCGACATGCGCGACGACACTCCGCAGGCGCTGAATGCCAATCCGGCCGAACCGCACGTCCCGCTCGGGTTGAGCATCCACCAGACCGTCGACGCGTTCGAAGCCCGCGAGCTGGGCGATTTCGTCCCCGCGACCTACCAGGTCTCGAACGTGTCGGACCACGTGATCGACTCGGTGTACGTCGCGTTCCTCGTCGACCAGGATGTCGGACCCGTCGCCCAGAGCGGCTACTGGCGCGATGACCTACCCGAACCCCGGATTCCCTCGGCGACCTACTCCGAGGACATTCCGCCCGGAGATCCGCGCTACCAGCCCGGACACGACGGCGACCACGTCATCCCGGACTTCTGTGACGCGACGACCTACCAGGTGCTCGGGTTCACCATGACCGACGACGACGGCGACGACGGCCGGACCGCGGGGGCGTCGTGCTTCCTGCTGCTCGACCACACGATCGACCCGCGGGGCCTGAAGGCGCCGAAGCGCGTGGGTTTCCGCGCCTTTCGTCTCTACCGGCCCGGCGCAGGATTCGGCCAGGGGGGAGCGCCGACGATCGACTTCGAGCGCTACCAGGCGATGAGCGTGCCCGCGGGCGTGGCGAACGGCGCGCCCGCGGAGGCGCGGCCGCCGGATGCGCAGAAGGACGACTGGTCGACCATGGTCTCGGTCGGGCCGTTTCCGCGCATGGCGCCGGGCGACACCATCGCGGTGACGGTCGCGCTCGGCGTCTGGCCGCTCGACCTGACGCAACCGGTCGACCTGCCCGGAAACCCCAACCGCGCAAACCCCGACCGCTATCGCGCCGTGATCGACGGGGCGCGCAGCGCCTTCCTCTTCTATCGCGGGAGCTTCGAGGTCCCCCCGCCCGGAACGCCCGTGCCTCCGCTGCCGGGCCGCGAGGCCCGCGTCGTGGCGCCGCCGGATCGCGAGCTGAACATCTCCGACTGTCACTTCAACGCCGACTCGACGGGCGCCGACAAGACGCTGCAGCCAGGGGAACAATTCTGGTTCAACTTCAACTGCGACTACTGCGATGCCGTCGCGGGTCGAGTGCTCGAGCACTGGATCGTGCCGACCTCGCCGATCGCCCCCGCGGTTCGCCTCACGCCGGGGGATCACCGCGTCACGCTGGCGTGGGACAACCTGAGCGAGACGATTCCCGATCGCTCGCAGGCGGGCCTGAATCCCGACGCGGGCCAGTTTCGCTTCTGGGGCTACCGGGTGTACCGCGCAACCGGGTACACGCGTCCCGTCGGATCGACGGGTCCATCGGACACACAGTGGGAGCTGCTGGCGAGCCTGCGCCGGTTCGACGCGCTCGAGCCCCTGATCGATTCACTCGACGTCGATGGCGACGGGGACTTCGACTCGACTCAGGCGATCGAAGGCGTCCTGGTAGACACCGAGACCGGGCGCGTTTACCCGGCGAATCCGGTGCCGCCCCGCCTCGACCCTGCAACCGGGGACACGCTGTTCACCTACGGCAACCGCACATACTTCGACCGCGCCTGTCGATGCAATCGGATCGCGACGCACTACCGGGAGCCGTTGTACCCGCTCGGTCGTTATGGCTACGTCGATCCCGACGTGCTCAACGGCTTCATCTACTTCTATGCGATCACCGCGGTCGACTCGAGCGGCGCGGCCGGCGTCGACGGCACCCCTGGGTCCTTGCTCATGCGCGAGGGACGCAGGTTCGCCGTCGAGGGTGACGGCGTCGTGCCGCACGCCGCGGTCGCGCGCGCCGGCGACGGCGGCGTGATCGTGGTGCCGAACCCCTACCGCGGGCGCGCCGCCTGGGATCTCACCCCGAGCCCGTCCGACCCGACCGGCGCGCACGTCGATTTCATGCGCATGCCGCCGGGCCCGTGGACGCTGCGCATCTTCACGATCGCAGGCGACCTCGTCACCACGCTCAAGAGCGACGACCTCCAGCCCAATGGCCGCCCGCAGCAGGAATCGCCCGGCGACGGCCAGGCCTCGTGGAACCTGATCTCGCGCAACGGGCAGGACGTGGCGAGCGGAATCTATCTCTACTCGGTGAGCGCACCCGGGTTCACGGCCCGCGGGAAGTTCGTGATCATTCGCTGACGCATTTCGGGGGGTGGACCCCGGGACGGGCCTCGGCTACCCTGCGGCATCCACTTCTCGTGAGGCCGCCCGTGAACCGAAGCCTGCCCAAGGTCCTGCTGCTCGCCCTGCTCGCCGCCGCGCCTGCCTCGGCCGGCGCCCCGACTTCCGCCACGCTCGACGTCGACCTCACGCAGGCCTGGCGCGGCATCTTCCACGCGGTCGAGACCATGCCTGCGGCGCCCGGCGAGCTCACGCTCGCCCTGCCGCGCTGGATCCCGGGCGAGCACGGCCCGACGGGGCCGATCGACGACCTGGCGGGCCTCGTGTTCGAGGCGGCGGACGCGGCCGGCACGGCACGCACGGTCCCGTGGACGCGCGATCCCTTGGACCTGTTTGCGTTCCACCTCACGTTGCCTTCGGCGACCACGTCGCTGACCGCGCGCTTCGACTACCTGGGCGCGGGCTCGAGCGGCGAGTACATCGACGGCCCCTGCTCGACCGCGAACCTCGCGATCCTGTCGTGGAACCATGTCGTGCTCGCCCCATCGGGCGTGAGCCAGCGCGAGTTCACGATCACGCCGACCGTGCGCCTGCCCGCGGGCTGGAACTACGGCACCTCGCTGGCCCCGGGAAGCGTGGGCCCGACTTCCGTCACGTTTGCGCCGGTCACGCTCGAGTTCCTCGTCGACTCGCCGTTGTCGTGCGGGCGCTTCACGCGCGAGATTCCGCTCGCGCCCGAGCTGCCGCAGCGCCACCGCGCGTTCCTCGTCGCCGACAGCGAGCGCGCGCTCGCCGCGCCGGCCGACCTCGTTCACCAGTGGGAGCAGGTCGTGCGCGAGACCCGAAAGGCGTTGGGCGGCCCGCATTACCGTAGCTACACGTTCCTGCTCACGCTCTCCGACAACATTGCCTCGTTCGGCCTCGAGCACCACGAGTCGAGCGACAACCGCATGTCCGAGCGCGCCCTGATCGAGCCCGGAGGGCGCACCGCGAACGCGCTGCTGCTCTCCCACGAGTTCGTCCATTCGTGGAACGGGAAGTACCGGCGCCCCGCCGACATGGATCCGGTCGAGTTTTCGACGCCGCTCAAGACCGACCTGTTGTGGGTCTACGAGGGACTCACCGAGTACTACGGCTGGGTGCTCGGCGCGCGCGCCGGCACCGTGGATGCCGCGGGGGCACGTGACGACCTCGCCCTCAACGCCGCGACGCTCGACGCGCGCGCGGGCCGGCGCTGGCGTCCCCTGGTCGACACCGCGACCTCTGCCTCGTTGCTCAACACCGCGCCCGGCGCCTGGTCGACGTGGCGGCGCGGCCAGGACTACTACGACGAGAGCGCGCTGATCTGGCTCGAGGCCGACATGAAGATCCGCGCGCTCACGAACGGGAGGCGCTCGCTGGATGATTTCTGTCGCGCGTTCTTCGGCGGCGCGGCGGGACCGCCCGCGGTCGTGCCCTACAGGCGCGTCGACCTGCTCGACGCGCTCGGGGGTGTCGCCCCGTTCGACTGGGACCGCTTCCTCGCGGACCGGGTCGACTCGGTGCGCGCCCATGCGCCCATGGGCGGCATCGAAGCGGCCGGCTGGCAGCTCGCGTTCCGCGACTCGGCGGGCGAGTACCTCGAGGCGCTCAACGCCGAGGCGGAGCGCACCGACTATCGTTTCTCGCTCGGGTTCCGCGTCGTCAAGGAGGGTACGCTGCCGGACATCCTGCCCGACTCCCCGGCCGCGCGCGCCGGCCTCGCGCCCGGCATGAAACTGGTCGCGGTCAATGGCCGTATGTGGAGCAAGAGCGTGCTCGACGACGCGCTCGATGGGACCAAGCCGGCGGAGCGCGACCCGGGGAAGGCGCTCGCGGCCGGGCCGCGGGGCCGGAACGCGATCGAGCTCCTCGCCGCGAGCGGGGAGTTCTACCGGACGTACCGGGTCGAATACGCGGGCGGGCCCCGCTTCCCCTACCTCAAGCGCCGCGCGGGCGCCGCGGACGGGATCGCCCGGATCACGGCGCCACGAGCCGCCAGGGCACGCCCCTAAGGGACTTGTGGGCAAGGGTTTCCGCGCGCTTGCGGGGACGCCCGCGGGCATGCTACATTCCCCCGGTCGGTTTTCCCCGCGGGCCCCGGCGGCCCGCGTTTCCGTGTAAGGAGGAAGTTGTGGCTCGAGCCTGTGACATCTGTTCGAAGGGCGTGCAGCGCGGCAACAAGGTCAGCCACGCGCACAATGTGTCGCGCCGCGTCTGGAACCCCAATCTGCAGAACGTGCGCGCCCTGGTCAACGGCCGCGCCCAGCAGATGAAGGTCTGCACGCGCTGCCTCAAGGCCAACAAGGTCCAGAAGGCCGTGCGCAAGCCGAAGGCGGCGTAGCGACCGCCCTTCCGCAACGCAGTACGAAGCGGGCCCCGCACCCAACCGGATGCGGGGCCCTTTCACTTTCTGCGGAGCGAGACGCTACTCGCGCCCGTCGAGCAGGTTGCCGAGCGTGCCGAGGATCGAGCCCTCCTCCTTGCGGCCGCCCTGCTGGGGCGCGGCGGCGTAGATGCGGCCCGCCAGGCGGGAGAGCGGCAGCGACTGGAGCCACACCTTGCCGGGACCCTTGAGCGTGGCGAAGAACAGCCCCTCGCCGCCGAAGATCCACGACTTCACGCCCTTGACCATCTCGATGTCGTAGTCGACCGTGCGCGCGAGCGCGACGATGCAGCCGGTGTCGACGCGCAGCGTCTCGCCCGGAGCGAGGTCCCTGGTCTCGATCGTGCCGCCGGCGTGGAGGAAGGCCAGGCCGTCGCCCGTGAGGCGCTCCATGATGAAGCCCTCGCCGCCGAACAGGCCGACGCCGAGCCGCTTCTGGAACGCGATCGAGATCGAGACGCCCTTGGCGGCGCACAGGAACGAGTCCTTCTGCGCGATGATCTCCCCGCCCAGCTCGGCGAGGTGGACGGGCACGATCTTTCCCGGGTAGGGCGCGGCAAACGCGACCTTGCGCTTGGCCTGCCCCTGGTTCGCGAACACGGTCATGAACAGCGACTCGCCGATCAGGAGGCGCTTGCCGGCGCCCACGAGCGCACCCATCAGCCCGCCGGACTGGCTCTGCTGGGAGCCATCGCCGAAGATCGTCTCCATGGCGATGTCGTTCTCCATGTACATCATGCCGCCCGCCTCGGCGACGACGGCTTCGCCGGGGTCGAGCTCGATCTTCACGAACTGGAGGTCGTCACCGAGGATTTCGTAGTCGACTTCGTGCATCGCGGGC
>JBKJJJ010000195.1:0-24342 GCA_046598045.1 Candidatus Eiseniibacteriota bacterium | reverse complement strand
GGTACCCCGCCTGGGCGACCGGCACGAGGAATCCGTGCCGACCCAGTTCCCACGCCAGCCGGGCATCGCCGACGCGCGCGGGGTCGCGGTAATCGAGCGTCGGTCCGAACGCGAACCCGGCCTCGGGCCCGCCCTCCGGGCTCCGGTTCCACGGCCAGCGCGCCGGGTCGGGACCGAACTCGTGCGTGCGCGCGAACAATTCCACGCGGCCGGCCTGGATCGCCCTGGCGCGCGCCACCACCCGCGCACTCTCCCCCGGAATCGCGGCCTCGAGCGCGGCAGCGAACCCCTCGCGCGAGGCCGCGGGCGCGAGCGGCGCGCTCGCGGCGACGAACGCGTCACGAAAGCCCGCGGCCGGGCGCGGCAGCGCCGGCACGGGCACGCCCGCGCGCCGGGACCACCATGCAAGTCGCGCACGCTGACCCACCCGCCAGGCGAGCTCGGCCGGGCTCATCGAGCGCAGGCGCTGGAGCGTCCACCCCAACCCGCTCGTCACTTCGCGAACGGCCGATCCAGGACCGGCCTGACTCGTGTCAATTGTCGGCACATCAAGCGGTTAAGTTAACAAATCGGTACGGAGGCCACAATTGCAGATGGCCCCCGTGGCCGGAATCCGAGGCTACGGGGCCCCCGCCGCGATCCGGTACAACCGCAAGCCCGTGAACCGCTGCACCTCCGGGCGGTAGGTCGTCAAAAGCCACGGCTCGAACCGCCCTTCCCGGTCCAGGTCCTCGGGCCGGGAGACCACGATCCAGGTTGCGCCCCCCGACCGGTGGACCAGCGGCGCGAACTTCTCCGCCATGCGCCCGTCGTCCGCGTAGCCCAGCCAGAAGGTCCGGCCCCGTGGCGCGCCCGCGGGCAGGATCCGGCGGTAGTAGTCGAGCGGCGAGCAGCCCCCGGCGAGCACGAGCGAGTCCCCCGGCGCGATCCGCGCGGCGAGCGCGCGCGTCGCGCTGCGGAAGTCCTCCTTCGCATATTCGGCGTGGCCGTAGTGCTGGACCAGCGACACCCCGAAGAGCGCGAGCACGAGCGCCCCCGCGAGCACGCGCACCGGACGCGACCACGCCGCGAAGCCGGCCGCAAGCAGCACGAACCACGCGGGCAGCCCGATCGCGAGGTAGCGCGGGTTGTAGGGCTTGAAGTTCATCACCGCGAAATAGGTCACGCAAAAGAGCGGGAACAGGATCGCGCCCGCGAGCAATACGCGCGCGAAGCGCCTCCGCCCGAGCGCGGCGAAGCCGGTGAGCGCGAGCGCGCCGAACAGGAGGCCCGTGAGCACGATCACGGGCAGGTGGGGCGCGATCGCGTGCAGCGCGGACTGCTCGTGCAGCGCGCGCAGGCCGGGCCCGAGCGAATAGCCGACCGAGAATACGTAGAACGTGAACGGGACCGCGGGCCAGGAGAACGTGGTCTCGCCGCGCAGCGGCGTCTCTGCGGGCAGTGCCACGCGGCCCGGGACCAGCCGGTGGATCTCGAGCACCCCGAAGTAATGCAGGATCCACGGCGCGAGCACGAGCAGGAGCGCCCCGAGCGCGAGCGCGAGCGGCGCCAGGCGGGGCCGCCCACGCGGCGGCGCGAGCAGCAGCACCCCGAACGTCACCGGGAGCAGCAACAGGCCGTTGAGGTTCGAGAGGATCCCGAGCGCGCTCCACAGCACGAGCTTCGCGAGGTCGAGCGCGCGCCCGTTCGCGCGGTACGCGAGCGTGGCGTGGAGCGCGAGCGCCGCCCACAGGAGGACGAACGCGTAGTTGCGGAACTCCTGTCCGTACCAGGTGACGAACGGCGAGAGCGCGGTGAGCCAGGCGGCGGCGAGGAACGCGCGTTCCCCCGCCGCGCGTCGGGCGAGGAATGCGACCGCGGGCACGAGCGCGGTCGTGGCGAGCGCCATCGGCAGGCGGAGCGCGAACTCGGAGTCGCCGAACGCGGCGATCCACGCGTGCATGCACGCGCTGACCAGCGGTCCGTGGGTGTCGTCGAGGAGATCGGCCCAGCCGTAGGGGCCGTGCGGGATCGCCGCCTTCCAGGTGAAGATCTCGTCCACCCACAAGCTCTGGTGGCCGAGGTGGAACAGGCGCAGGGCGAGCGCGGCGAGAACAGCGAGCGCCAGGCCCCAGAGCTGGGACCCGGCGAGCGGGGCGTCGTGGGCGGAAGCGTGTCGAACCAAGCGGCCGTCTCTCGCTCGCGGGCGCTGAGCCCGCGGGGTGTACCCCGGCGAGGCGGTGCCCTAGTAGGCGCCCTCGCGCGAGAGGACCGCCGGGATCGTGCGCAGCAGAATGTGCAGATCCGTGGCGAGAGACTGACGACGGATGTACTCGAGGTCAAGCCGCATCCACTCGTCGAAGCCGAGCCGGCTGCGGCCCGAGATCTGCCACAGGCACGTGATGCCCGGCTTGACGTCGAGACGGCGGCGCTGCCAGGCCTCGTACTTCTCGGCCTCCTCGGGCAGCGGCGGACGCGGGCCGACGAGGCTCATGTCGCCCTTGAGCACGTTGAAGATCTGCGGCAGCTCGTCGATCGACGTCGAGCGCATGAATTGGCCGACGCGCGTGACGCGCGGATCGCGGCGCAGCTTGAACACGGGGCCGTCGACCTCGTTGAGGTGCATCAGGCGGGCGCGCTCGGCCTCGGCGCCGGTGTGCATCGAGCGCAGCTTGTAGAACGTGAACTCGCGGCCGTTCTTGCCGAGGCGCTTGCTCTTGTAGAGCGCGGCGCCGCGCGAGTCGATCCTGACCGCGAGCGCAGCCAGGAGGATGACGGGAGAGAAGAACACGAGCGCGACCGACGCGCCCAGGAGATCGAGCGCGCGCTTGCCCATGCGCGTGTAGAGCCCGGGCTGGAGGGCCGGGGCGAGCGGCGTGGGAATCGCGTGCGCGGACCCGTTCGCGGCCGACGGCATGTAAGCCGGCGCGGCGACGGAGACGATCGTGGCGGCGCCGGCGAGCCGGGCCAGGTCGAGGCGCGCGGGCTCCCGGTGCACGCCATTGGCGTGCCCGTTGGAGTGCCCGTTGGAGTGCCCGTTGCTGTGTCCATTGGAGTGGCCATTACGCGCAACGCCGTTGCCCGCGGCCGCATGACCGTTGGCGTGCGCATGTCCGTTCGCGTGGGCGGTTCCGTTCGAACCGTTCGCGTGGACCGTGATGGAAGCCGAGCCGTTCGTAAGCGCCTCAACGACCTGCAGGGAATGTCCGTTCAATGGGCCGAGGGCGTGGCCGCGAAGTCCCGAAATCTCGATCTGCGACGTCGCGCCCTCATCTTCGGGCGCGTCGAGTGATTCGAATGGGTCGGCCGAGTGCAGCGCCGACACCATCGATTCTACCTCAGACCGGGTGGAAATGCTCTCCCCGGTTGCCAGATTGTTGCCCGATGCGGGGGACACGATAACGGGCTCCATCGCGTACAAGGCGTCGAAGGTTGGAATCGCCCAAGATCCCGGAGCCGGCGCAAGGCGGTCCCGCCCTTGCGGGCAGGGATGCGCGAGTCTCGAGTCGTGGGGGAACGACTACTCGACTATTTCCCGAGGTCTCAGCGAGAAGGCTTCATTTGAAGGCTTCGAATGAGGCTCGGGCCTAGCTGAACGCAGACGGTGACCGGGCCAAAGGCCCGTTACGCGGTTAAGAAGGGCTTAAACGATTTGATACCCGTCAATCCCTTGAAGACCCGCGGCCCGTCCCTTCTACGGTACCGCGACCAGGCACCTCCAACACACGTGCGAACGACTTTAGCACCCGGGTTCGCAGGGGTCAAGCATCCTTCGAGTCGCTCCGATCCGAAATCCCGAAAGCGTCGCGCGGGCGCCCGCTCGAAAACCCGCACAGCGATCCTTCGCGCAGTCCCTAAGTGATATTGTCGCCTACAATTACGCTTGGCCCGATGCCTCGAATTCTGCTACGCTCGTGGGCGTCGCGGAGCCGCTTCCAGCCCCGCCCCGAGCGCACCGGACCTTTCGCTTTCCTCACACGCGATCACCCTCCACCCCCACAGGGACTTGAGCACGCCCCGACCCGTTCCCTCTCGCAACTCAACCACGCCACGTGGCGTCCTGCTGGCCGTATTCCTGGCCGGGCTCGTGCTGCGGTCGGGAATCGGCGTATGGGCGTCTGGACGGGGTGAAATGGAGGGCCTCGCCTATCGCTACGAGCGCGATGCGTACGCCATCGTGGCCGGCTACGGCTTCGTCAGCCCGGCCAACGTGGGCCCGCCCCAGGTGGAGTTGATCGCCCTGGCCGACAGTCTCGGGCGAACCGGGCAAAGGCTCTCCCCCGCCCGGGTCCCCGCGATGGACCCGGCGCGCTGGCGGCCGAGTTCGCTCCACCCACCGGGGTATGCCGCATTCCTGGCTTTGGTCTACCGCCTGGGCGGTCCGCCGTTGTTCCTCCGGGTCAAGGCGCTGCAAGCCCTGATCGATTCGGCGGCGTGCGTGCTGCTGTACTTCGTCGGCCGTCGATTCGGCGGCAGGCGGGTCGGGCTCTTCGCGGCGTGGTGCGCGGCGCTCTTCCCGCCGCTGGCCTACCTCGTCACCTCGCGCGTGGCGGATGCCCTGATGCCCGCGTTCCTGCTGGTCATTTTCGCAGCCTGGCTGCGGGCTCTCGACACGCGCCGGATCGCATGGTCCGTGGCCACGGGGCTCGGCATCGGCATTGCCTCCCTGTTTCGCCCGGATTACATGCTCCTGCCCTCGTTCTTCCTGGTCGGCGCGCTCGTCACCGTGCCGTGGCGCACGGCGCTGTGGAGCACGCTGTTGATCGGCGCATGCGCATTCCTGGTGCTGGTGCCCTGGGGCCTTCGAAACCGGAGAGTGGACGGAGTTTTCAATGTGACGACCCACGCGGGCGGCATGGCGCTCTACCAGGGAATCGGCCAGTTTCCCAACCCCTACGGCATCGTGTTCGACGACGATGTGATGGAAGGGCAGGCGAAGCGAGCCGGGTTCGAGGGCATCGACGACCCGCGCGCAGACCGCTGGTTTCGCCGCCGCTACCTCGCGATCGCCCGCGAGAATCCGGGCTTGATCCTGCGCAACGCGGTGCAACGGATCCCCCTGGGGATCCTCCCGCTTTACCACTGGGGCTACGACAACCCGGCCTTCGCCGGGCACGGCTTTTACGATTACCTGCGCAGGGGCGTGTCCCCGACCCAGGCGATCGTGCGCCACCCGAGAGAGGTGCTCAGCGCCTACTGGGACCGCCTGCTGTTCGGCGTCATCGGCTTTGGCCTGCTGCTGTCGAGTCTTGCGCTGATCGCGTTCGATCGGCAGCGCTGGCGCTGGGGGGTCCTGCTCGCGATCCCCTACCTGTATCTCGTACTGTCGCACCTGCCGTTCATGCTCGGCGCCCGATTGCTCGTGCCGGCCGTGTTCGGGCAGTTCATCGCGCTTGGAATCTGGGTCGAGCGCCTCGTGTTCCACCGTCCGCTGGAGATCCCGGCCCCATGAACCCGTCGCGCCCGAGCCTCTCCATCGTCACCCCGGCCTACAACGAGGCGGCCTCGCTGCCCGCGCTGTACGAGCGCCTGTGCACCGTCCTCGGCACCGGGCCGGAGTGGGAACTGATCATCGTCAACGACGGCAGCAACGACGGCACCTGGCAGGTGGTCGACGCGCTCCACGCCCGCGATGCGCGCGTGCGCGGCATTCACCTCCTGCTCAACAGCGGGCACATGAAGGCCCTGATCGCAGGCATCGACCACGCCGACGGCGACCTCGTGATCACCATGGATGCCGACCTGCAGCATCCTCCGGAGGTGATCCCCGGGATCATCGCGAAGTGGAAGGCCGGGGCCCTCGTGGTCAACACCGTGCGCAAGGAGACCGCGCACGAGGGCCTGCTCAAGAGCATCAGCTCGCGCCTCTACTACCTGGTCTTCCGCGGCGTCACCGGGATCCCGATTCGCCCGGGCATGGCCGACTTCCGGGGGATCGATCGCCGGGTCATCCTGCTGGTGCGCGAGTACAAGGAGGAGACGCTGCCCATCCGCTTCCTGCTCGCCAAGCTGTCGTTCCCGTCCGCCGAGATCGAGTACGTGCCGGCCGAGCGCTTCGCGGGCGTGACCAAGTACACGTTCCGCAAGATGCTGGCGTTCGCCTCGGAGTCGCTGTTCAGCTTCTCGCTCGCGCCGCTGTACTTCGGCTACGTGATCGGGGCCGCGTTCCTGGGGCTTTTTCTGATCTATGCGTTGTACGTGCTCTACGTTAGGCTCGTGCTCCGCCAGGGGATCGAGGGTTGGTCGTCGCAGATCCTGATCACGCTCATGGCGAGCGCGGTGCAGTTCATCCTGCTCGGGATTCTCGGCGGATACGTGGGCGCGATCTCACGCGAGGTCAAGCGGCGGCCGCGTTACGTGGTGAGTGGGCGAACGGGCTTCGGGGACGGAGAAGGCTAGCGCAGACTCGGTGGGTCGCGCGTCGGATCGATCCCGGCTCGATCACATACATTTCAATCCGAAATGATCAGTTCGGGGAGCTCCCAGTCCATGCCGATGCAGATCCGTCCAATCCTGCGAGGGCTGAAGTCCTACCTGCTCCGCAACCCGAACCAGCGGGGCACGGGCGGAACCTCCTCCGCTCGTTACTGCTATTCGGTCTGGCTTCGCCACCTGGTTCAGGCCTCGCTGGCGGGGGTCGATGCAAACCCGGCAACGGTGGCAGAACTGGGACCGGGAGATTCACTCGGCATTGGATTGGCGGCCCTGCTGACCGGCGTCGACGAGTATCACGGGCTCGATGTCGTGGAGCATGCCAGCAGCCGCGCGAACCTGCTCGTGCTCGACGAGCTCGCCGCGCTCATCCGGCAGCGGACTCCGATCCCCGGCCCCGACGAGTTCCCGGAGATTCGGCCGGTCCTTGAAGACTATGCATTCCCCGATGCAATCCTGACCGAGTCTCGACTCGAGCGCTCCCTGCGCCCCGAACGAGTCGATGCCATTCGCGCTGCGATCGTCGATCCCGGCGGAGCGCGGGATTCCCCGATTCGAATCGGCTACACGGTGCCCTGGCACGATCCCGGGCTGATCAAACCGGCCTCGGTTCAGATGATCTATTCGCAAGCCACGCTCGAGCACGTGGAGGACCTGGACAACACCTACCGGGCGATGTCGCTGTGGCTGGCTCCCGGGGGAATCATGACGCACCAGGTGGACTTCAAGTCTCACGGGATGACCCGGGCCTGGAATGGTCACTGGCAGTATCCCGCGGCGATCTGGAAGCTCGTCAAGGGACGTCGCGCATTTCTCCTCAATCGATTCCCCTGGTCCACCCATCTCGCGCATCTTCGGGCGAGCGGATTCGAGATCCTGAGGATCGTGCGTCATGAGCGCCACGACGGTTTGCCGGTCCGGGAATTGGCAACCCCGTTCAACCGGCTTTCCGAGGAAGACGCCGTCACGGCCGGAGCGTTCGTCGTGGTGGGCAAGCCGCGCTAGATTGCGTCCGCGAAGCCGGGCAGGGTCCCACGCTCGAAGGCCCCGGCATCACCCAGGCGGGGCGGGGCGCAGCGCGCGAATCGCGAAGTTCACGCAGATCGACGGCCAGAGTTTCCCGAGCCCGTCGAGGCTGCGATTGACCGGGTCGAACACGCGGTGAAAGAGCGGCAGCACGTTGAATCCCTCGAAGGTCTCGACCTTGAGGCCCTGACGCTCGACCTCCTGCCGCGCGCGCTCCGGCCACAGAAAGTTCTCGCGCCCCTGGTAGGGCCGAAGATGGAGCGCGCTCGCGGCGCGCACGACGGGCTGCCACAGGCGACCCGGCGTGGTCAGGACGAGACGGCCACCGGGCTTGACGACGCGCGCCAATTCGCGAAGGCCCCGGAGCGGATCGGGCGTGTGCTCGAGCACCTCGGTCGAGAGCACGACGTCGAACGTGCCGTCGCCGAAGGGAAGCTGGAGCGTACTCCCCACCGAGCGTCTCGATTCGCAGCGCCGCGCCACGCCCGCCAGCAGGTTCAGGCCCATGTCCATCGAGACCACCCGCGCGCCGCGCTTGGCGGCGAGCGCGGAGAAATGCCCCCCGCCACTGCCGGCATCGAGGAACTCGGCGCCTTCGAGCGGCACGTCCGCGAGCAAGCGGCCGAACACCAGTTCGGTGCGGCGCGAGGTCTCGTAGACGTTCGCCACGTCGTCCCAGTCCCCGGACGCGACCATGCGGTCGTAGTAGTAATCGCGGGAACTCGCTGCCAGTTCGGACATGCCGGCCTCCGGGGGTGAGAGGGCGCGCAATGCGCCGCCCGCAATCGTAACCTTCGGACTCGCCGCGCGGCCAGTTCCCTCTCGCCCGAAAGCCACAATCGATCCGCGGGCGCGCCACCTAAGTTGCGTTGCAATTTGCAATTACGCTTGCGCTTGGGATGCCGGAGCGCTATACTGGTTGCCTTGTACGTGCCGGCTCGCGACCATCCTGCCGGTTACGCGAATGGCCCGCCTCCGTCCCGGAGATTCCCCCCATGCATCGCGGTCTGAAGGTGAGCGTCGTGATCCCGTGCTTCAACGAGGAGGATGGGATCCGGTCGGTCATCGAGTCCATGCCCCCCTACGTGGATGAAGTCGTCGTGGTCGACAACAATTCCACGGACCGAACGGGCGAGATCGCGCGCGCGCTCGGCGCGGTCGTGGTGTTCCAGGCTCGCAAGGGCTACGGCGCGGCGTACCAGGCCGGCCTGCCGGCGGCGACCGGGGATGTCATCGCCACCCTGGATGGCGACGGGACCTACCCTGCGGACGAGATCGGCTCGCTGGTCGAGCAACTCGAGGACCGCAAGCTCGACTTCATCTCGGGATCGCGGTTCCCCCTGCGCAACCCGGCGGCGATGAACTTCACGAACAAGGTGGGCAATTGGGTCCTCACGATCGCCACCATGCTGCTGTGGTTCAGGCCCCTCCGCGATTCGCAGTCGGGGATGTGGGTCTTCCGCCGCACCGTGCTGCCGAGGTTGCGGCTGACCTCCGACGGGATGCCGCTTTCCGAGGAGATCAAGATCGAGGCCATCGAGAAACTCGGCCGGGGCTTCGCGGAGATCGGGATCGACTACCGTCCGCGCATCGGCGAGGTCAAGCTCCAGAAGTGGCGGGACGGCTGGCGGAATCTCTCGTTCCTTTTCGCCAAGCGCTTCGGGCTCGTCTGACGCTCCGCGGCGGCATCGTTCTCCCATGAAGCCCCTGTGCGGACTCGCCCGATGAAGTCGCCGCTCGACGCCGGATCCGGCACTGCAGCTTCGGGCTGGAGTTCCCGCCTGACGGTGCTGCTCCTCGTCCTCACCGTCGGCGTGATCGCGGCGCAGCAGTTCCTCGCCCCCGACAAGCGCGTGATCCAGGCGGTCGCGGCCGGCCTGGTCGCGTTGCTGGCATTCCGTTTCCGCGCGATCGAGGGTTTGATGCTGACCGTGCTCTTCCTGCCCTTCCCGAAGGGCACGAGTTACGGCAGCACCAATGTCGCGTTCGTGATCCTGATCTTCATGGTCTGGCTCTACCGGGTCAGCACGCGCCGCGCCGCGCCTCCCGAACGAACCCGCCTGGACATCCCGATCCTTGCGCTCGTCATGGCGTACAGCGTGTCGTTCTACAACATCGACTTGCCCGAGCATGTTCCCCTCGCGTGGTCCCAGTTCGCGGGGTTCCTGACCTACGTCCTGCTGTTCTTCATGGTGGTCAACATCGTGAAGACCACCGAGGACGTCAAAAAGGTCATGACGGTCCAGACGATCTCCTGCTTCGTGCTCGGCCTGTTCGCGGTCTACGAACAGGGTCACGCGGGCGCCACGATCGTTCCCGGCTGGATTCAGCTCGGGGCCTCGGAAGGGCTTCGGACCGGTGCGGTTCGTGTCGGCAGCACGTTCCTCGACTACGAACTCTACGGCGAATACTGCGTCCTGAACCTGTTCCTCCAGTTCTTCCTGTGGTCGCGCGCCACTTCGACCAGCCGACGCGTCCTGCTGGTCGGTATGATGCTCCTCACCTTCTTCTGCCTGTTCGCGACCGTCACCCGGGGCGCGTTGATCTCGTTCCTGGTCGGATCGGCCTACCTGATCTGGCTCTCGCGCAAGCGACTGAACTTCGTGCGGCTGGTCCTGGTGGTCAGCCTCGCGACCGCAGCCGTGGCCGGGGCGGACTTCGTGGTGAGTACGATGACCTCCTCGGGCAGCGTGCTCAGCCGGCTGTTCGCATCCAGGCTCGAGAAGGGCCTCCCGGACTCGCGTTCGGTGGTCTGGCGGCAGGCGTTCGAAAACGCGCTCGACCACCCGCTCATCGGCCACGGTCCCTACTACGCCGCGCGCAAGGGCGTCGAGGTCCAGTACTGGCCGCACAACGTGTACCTGTTCTACGCCTACATCGTCGGGTTCGTCGGGCTGGCGATCTACCTGTGGATCCTGTGGGAGGTCTGGCGATCGAGCCGGCCGCGCGCTCCGTCGCTCGGGAGCGGAACGTTCATCCAGGGTGCGAGCCTCCTGGTGCGGATCCAGCTCTTCACGTTCATCATCGACCAGGTCAAGATCGACTACCTGCGGAACAACATTTACTCCTTCTACGTCTGGTTCCTGTTCGGCCTGACCTATGCCGTTGGACGCATCGCCGATCGCGAGGCGGCCCAGGTTTCGACCGTGCCGACGGTCGCCGGCGCGGCGGAGCACAGGGCCGTGCAGGGGCGCATCGCCGCCCGCCCGGTGGTTCCGAGGGTCGCGTCCAGTCCGGCCGTGCCGCTTTCGTGATCTCCGTCCGCGCGCACGACCCGGCGATGGACGAGGCCTGGGACCGCTTCGTCGCCGGCCGGCCGGAGGCACATTTCGGCCAACGCTCGGCCTGGCGGCGGCTCATGACCGAACACTACCGCGTGACTCCGCAGTGGCGCGCGGCGTTCGAGGGCGAGCGCATGGTCGGGATCCTTCCCCTGTTCCGCGCGCCCTCTGCGTTCGGCCCCGCGACCCTGTTCAGCGCTCCGGGCGGACTTCTCGCCGAGAGCCCGGAAGCGGCGGAACAGCTCATCGCCGACGCGCATTCCGGGGTCGGTGCGGGCGGTGCCCGCTGGCTCGAGCTGAGGGACCAGGCCGTGCGCTGGCCGGGACTGGTCACCAGCGACGAGAATGCCACGCTGACGATGGAACTCGCCCCGGGAGCGGAGACGCTGTGGAAGGGCTTCGACGCCAAGGTGCGGAACCAGGTCCGCAAAGCGGAGAAGGCGGGGTTGAAGTTCGCGTGGGGCCACGAGCACGTGAACGCGTTTCACGCGGTGTTCAGCGAGAACATGCGGGATCTCGGGACGCCCGCGATGGAGGCGGGGTTTTTCCGGCGCGCGCTCGAGGCCTACGGGGACGACGCCAACGTGGTGGTGGTCTTCCGGGGCGATGAGCCGATCGGGGGCATGCTCGTGGTGCGCCAGGGGAACACGGTCTTCGACCCCTGGGCATCCTCCCTGCGGCGGTGGTTTCCGATGTGCCCGAACAACCTGCTGTACTGGGCGGCGATCGAGCGTGCGGCCAGTACCGGCGCGACGCGGTTCGACTTCGGGCGCAGCCAGCCCGGGTCGGGCACGTTTCGTTTCAAGGAACAATGGGGCGCGCGCAGCGAGCCGCTCTACTATCAGTACGTGCTCGCCGAGGGACAGTCCATGCCGAAGCTCTCCGACCAGAAGTCGGCGTTCGGGATCGCGGTCGCCATCTGGCAGCGGTTGCCCCTGGCGGTGACGCAAGCGCTGGGGCCGCGCGTTCGCCGACTCTTTCCCGAGGCGCTATGACCCGCATCGAGGGGCGCATGCCCCGGCATGACTACGAGACGAAGGTCGCGCCCCGTAACCTGCTGCGCCTCTTCTGGCAGAAACAGTTGCATATCTTCGCGCGCTCTTGCATTCATCCCGGCTTGCGCCTGGCCCTCTACCGGGCGATGGGAATCTCGATCGGCCGGCACGTGTTCATCGGACTCGACAGCTATCTCGATTGCCAGTTCCCGGAACTGATCGAGATCCAGGATGACGTGACGATCTCCTTCCGCGTGACGGTCGTCGTGCACGACGACGCGCGACGGATGGACCGTGTTGCGCCGGGTGCCGGCAACGGAACCGTCGCGCCGGTACGCCTGCTCAAGGGCTGCTACCTGGGCGCGGGCGCCATGGTACTCTCCGGAGTCACGGTCGGCGAAGGCGCCGTCGTGGGGGCGGGCGCGGTCGTGACGCGGGATGTGCCGGCCGGGACGCTCGTCGTGGGCGTTCCCGCGCGCGTCCTGAGAACGCTGGATGGAGGACCCGCTGCTTGAGCGCTTTCCCCGTGCCCCCCGTCGCCGCTGCGCCCTCCGGCGCCCCCGATCCGGTCCACGAAGCGCTGGCCGCGGGCCGCGTGCTGGTGGTGATCCCCGCGTTCAACGAGTCGGAGAGCCTCCGGCCGACCCTGGCCGCGATCCGCACCGCGCTCCCGGGCGCCGCGATCGTGGTCATCAGCGACTGTTCGACCGATGACACGGTCGACGTCGCGCAGCACGCCGGGGCGCGCGTCGTGGACCTGCCCTGCAACCTCGGCTACGGGGGCGCGGTGCAGACCGGCTTCAAGTATGCGCTCGCGCACGGGTTCGAGATCATCGTCCAGATGGACGCCGACGGGCAACACGACCCGGGCTCCGCACGCGCGCTCCTCGAGCCCGTGGTCGCGGGGCGTGCGGACATCACGATCGGTTCGCGCTTCACGGGGAAGGCGAACTACCCGATTCCCTTTCCGCGCCGGCTCGGCATGGCCATGTTCGGGTCGATCGTCACGTTCGTCACGCGCAAGCGGTTTTCGGACCCGACATCGGGCTTCCAGGCCATGAATGCCTCGGTGTTGTCGTTCTTCGCGCGCGACAACTACCCGAGCGACTTTCCCGACGCGGACACGATCATCCTGCTCGTGCTCGCGGGGTACCGCGTGGTCGAGGTGCCCGTCGTGATGGAAGCGCGCATCGCAGGCACGTCGATGCACTCGAACCTCAAGGCCTTCTATTACGTCTCCAAGATGTTCCTGTCGATCGTGATGGTTCTGCTGCGGCGCAAGATGCTGCGCGCCCGGATCTAGGAGTCCGCTTGTCCGCGCACCCGTTCGCCCTCACGTTCGACATCGAGGACTGGCATCACCCGGAGCTCGTGCGGGCGCGCGTGCCCGCGGGCGACACGCGATCCGTCGTGCGCCCGGGGACGGAGCGGATCCTGGATCTCCTGCGGCGCCACGGGGTGCGCGCGACGTTTTTCATCCTGGGAGACGTGGCGGCCCGCCATCCCGACCTGGTGCGCCGGATCGCGGACGAAGGGCACGAGATCGCGAGCCACGGCTACTCCCACACGCCGCTCTGGAACCTCGATCCGGAGGGCTTCCGCAGGGAGTTGCGCGACTTCCGCGCGGCCATCCGCGCCGCCCTCGGCGACGACCCGTCGGTCGGATTTCGCGCGCCGACGTTCAGCCTCGATCGCTCCACGGCCTGGGCGCTCGAGGTGCTGACCGAGGAGGGCTTCGCCTATGACTCGAGCATCTTCCCGATGCGCGTCCAGCTCTACGGCGTGGCCGACGCCCCCCTGGGCATCTATCGCCCCGCGAACGCGGATCTCGCCCGCCACGATCCCACCGGGCGACTCGTCGAGTTTCCGGTCGCGGTCCATCGCATGCCCGGGATGAGCCTGCCGGTCGCCGGCGGATTCTACCTGCGCGCCCTGCCTTCGTTCGTGTTCGAGGGTGCGCTCGATGCGGTGATCGCCCACCGCCCGGCGGTGCTGTTCATTCACCCGTGGGAGTGCGTGCCCGACGTGCCCCGGGTGCGCCTGGGCGCGGTATCCTCGTTCGTGACCTACCTCAACCTGGGGGGCGTCATCAACAAGCTCGACCGCTTGCTGACACGCCACCATTGTCTCCCCATGGTCGAGATCCTCGAGCAAGCCGGCCACTTGAACCGGGCCGCCTGAGACGGAGGCAACGCGTGCAACCCTTCTCGACCGGAATCCAGATGCGGACGCGGCTGTTCGTCATCCTGCTCGGGATCTCGATCCTGCTCGTGATCCTGAACCAGGTGCGCAGGAAGAAACTGCGCGAGCAATACTCGCTGCTGTGGATCCTTTCCGGCGTGCTCCTGGTGCTCTCCGCGATCTTCATCGGCGGCGTCGAGCGCCTCTCCCATCTCGTCGGGATCTACTACCCGCCCGCGTTCCTGTTCCTGATCGCGATCATGATCATCCTCGTGCTGCAGTTCCACTTCAGCACGGTGATCTCGAACCTGCGGGACCAGAACAAGGCCCTGATCCAGGACCTCGGCATCGTCCAGAGCGACCTTCGCGAACTCCAGGAACGGGATGGACGTCGCGCGGACCCGGAGAGCTGACCCCCGCCCATGGCGAACGGTAGCCCGCTGAAAGTCCTCATGGTCATGGGCACGCGCCCGGAAGCAATCAAGATGGCCCCGGTCCTGTACGCGCTACGCGACGCCGGGGGCTTCGAGGGCCGGGTATGCCTGACTGCGCAGCACCGCGACATGCTCGACGAAGTGATCCGCGTGTTCGACCTGCCCGTGCACGAGGACCTGGACCTCATGGCGCCCGGGCAGACGCTGACGCACATCGCGGTCCGGGTGCTCGAGGGGGTCGACCAGATCCTCGCGCGCGAGCACTTCGACTGGGTGCTGGTCCAGGGGGACACCACGACCAGCCTCGCCGCCGCGCAGGCGGCGTTCCACCGCGAGGTGAAGGTCGGGCATGTCGAGGCGGGTCTGCGCACGTGGAACATCCGCGAGCCGTTCCCGGAGGAATGGAACCGGCGCGCGATCGACGCGCTGGCCGACCTCGCGTTTGCGCCCACCGAGCTGTCGCGTCAGAACCTGCTCGACGAGAAGTTCGCCCCCGAGCGAGTGCTGGTCACGGGCAACACCGCGATCGATGCGCTGCGCATCGCGCTCGCGCGGCCCGCCCCGCCCCCGCCGCCCGAACTCGCGACCCTGTCACCCGGGCGGCCGATGATCCTTGTCACCGCCCACCGCCGCGAGTCTTTCGGCGCGCCGCTGGACTCGATCTGCCGCGCGCTCGCCGCGCTGGCTGCGCGCCCGGACGCGACGGGGGCGAGCATCGTCTACCCGGTGCATCCGAATCCGAACGTGCTCGCCGCGGTCGCGCGGCACCTCGAGGGCAGGCCGAACGTGCACCTCCTGAAGCCCCTCGACTATCATCGCTTCGTCCACGTGATGCAGCGCGCGCACCTGATCCTCTCCGACTCCGGCGGGATCCAGGAGGAGGCGCCGGGCCTCGGCAAGCCCGTGCTCGTGCTGCGCGACCGCACCGAGCGGCCCGAGGCAGTCACGGCCGGCACGGCGCGCCTCGTGGGCACCGACACCGACCACATCCTCGCCGAGGTGGATCGCCTGCTGACCGACCAGGACGCCTATCGCGCGATGGCGGTGGCGCGCAACCCCTTCGGCGACGGCCACGCGGCCGGGCGCATCGTGCGAGCCCTCCGTCAGGGCGTGAGCCGGTAGCGCACGAATCCCGCCGCCGAGTCCTCCGCCGCCCATGCCCCGCTCGCCAGCCGCTCCGCCACGTAGCTCCCCAGTTCCGCCGGGTTCGCCGCGCGGAATACCGCCCGCGTCACTCCCTGCGCGCGCCAGCGCCGCTCGTCGTCGGCCGTGAATTCGCGGACGCGGTAGCGCCAAGGCGGGACCTGGACGGCCGTGGCCCCCGTCGTCAGCCGCAGCAGGTGCCCGGAGTCGGTCAGCACGGGCTCGGTCCCGGGCTGGATCAGCCGGATGAGCGCGACCTGCGCGTGCCGACGCGCGACGGTCTGCGCAGGCGGCGCGACGGTCGTCCCGATGAAGCGCCCGAGCCCGGCCCCGACGATCAGCAGCGCGAGCGCCGAGGCACAAATCTCGGCGGTCCGCTGGGAGCGCTGACCGCCGAACAGGTGCCGAATCGCGCGCTCGACCGCGATGCACACCACCAATCCGAGGAACGGCCACGCCACCAGCGTGAGGCGGCCCGACGGATCGTTGATCGCCGCCCGCCACGCGGCGAGCCCGACGAACGCGAGTTGCGCGAGCGCGACCAGCGCGGCCCAGCGTGCGACGCCGCCCGCACGCAGCGCCCACAGCGCCGCCCCCGCTGCAAAGAGCAGCGCCGGGAACGCGACCAGCGGCAGATGCGCGAACGCCTGCGGCAGGAACTCCCAGCGCAGCGAGCCCGCGATCCCGGTCGCGACCTCCGCCGCCGTGCGCGTCCCCGGGGGAAGCCCGGGTCCCATGGGCTTGCCGAACGCGAGCAGGTTGTGCCCGAGCCAGAGCGCGATCGGTACGCCCGCGCCCAGGGCCCAGGGCGCAAGCCGCCGCCCGCGCACGCCGGCCGACCACAGCAGCGCGCCCACGACGGGCACGAGTGCGATGCCCATGTAGCGCGTGTCGGCGGCGAGGCCGAGCCAAAGCCCCGCGAGCGCCGGCTCGGCGCCGACGCGCGGCCGGGTGAGCGCGCCCTTCGTCATGTCCCACGCGGCGACGAGCCCGGACGTCAGGAAGCAGAGATAGAGCGACTCGCTCCACGCGGTCGCGCCCGCCTGCGCGAGGCCGGGACCGAGCAGCACGACGATCGCGGTCACGAACGCGAACCCGCGGCCCGCCGCGCGCAGCGCGAGCGCGTGGAACGCGAGCGCGAACAGGACATAGGCCAGCCCGGCGAGGAGCCGCGCCGCGAACGGCAGTGGCAGCCCGAGCCCTCCGAGTGCGGCGATGCCGAGCGGGAACACCGGTGGCCAGAGCCCGAGCGGGTCGGGCACCGCGGGCCGCCAGAAGTCGACCACGCTCTGCGCCAGGCCGTGGCCCGAGAGCAGCGTCCGGGCGACGTCGAGGTAGGCGTCGCTGTCGGTGGTGAAGCCGACCAACCGCGGCCACACGACGGCAACCACGAGCGCCGCCCAGGCGGCAATGCGCACGCGGTCGGCCCACGGGCCGGGGTCGCGCGGACCCCGGATCACATCCGCCCCCGCGACGGCACCAGCGACACCACGGCGTAGCTGTCCCCAAAGCGCATGACCCGGCCCGCGAACGGCGGCGCGAGTCCGCGCGCCAGGAATCGCCGCTGGGGCACGCCCGGGGTGCGCTGCTGCCATGCCGGCCCGGTCTGGTCGGGCCAGATGGCGTACACGGGTCGCCCGGTCGCCTCGAGGCGCTCGCCGAGCGCGGGAGACAACCGGCCACTGCGATAGAGCGTGTCCACCAGGACGTGCCGGGCCGCCAGCTCGGCCGGATCGTATCCGCGCACGAAACCGTCGATCTTGTCCTCATCAAAGCTGTCGCGCGCGAGGAAGATCGGCGTGTCGATGTCCCCTGGGGGCACGACCAACAGCGCGTCGGCAGGGAGTCTTGCACGCAGCCGCGCCATGCCTGCGTCGTTCCACGGCTGGCGCCATGCGCTGCGGGCATCGAGCACACGCGCACCCAGGGCGAGCGCAGTCGGCGGCACCAGCACGAGCGCGGTGAACGCAACCCGGGCCGCGAGAGGCCATCGAGCCCGGGCCCCCGCGAATGCGGCGCCCCCGGTGAGCGCGAGCGGAATCCACGCCAGGTACGACGTCTTGTCGACGGTGAAGAACGACCACGTACCGGGAAGCCGGAGCAGCACGGTGAACAGCAGGGAGGTCCCGAGCCACGTCAGCCACAGCCGGGCGGCCAAGCCGCGCGCCGCGAACGCGCGGGCGCCCCACGCCGCCAGCACGAGCGCAGGCAGTGTGGAAAGCCCGAGGCCGAGCAGTTTGGCCGCCGACAGGTCGAAGGGCGGCGAGAGATTGCCGGCGCCGCGCGCGAGGATGAGCGCAAAGAAAAGCGCGGGGGCCACGAGGCCGAGCCCGGTCGCAAGCGCGATCGGTGTCACGCGCACACGCGCAGCCCGGCGGTCGCCCGCCACGCCCGCGTGCGCAGCGAGCCACCACGCGGCGATGGTCGTGCCGAGGAACAGGAGCAGCGCCGGGTGCATGAGACCGGCACACGTCGCGCAGCCGGCGAGCAGGACGAGTTCCCCGGGACGGGCCCGATCCGAATCCAGCAGCCGCCACAGGCAGGCGAGCCAGGCGGTGAGGGCTGCGAGCCCCAGCGATAACGGCGTCGCCCCCGCGAACTTGTTTCCGAACCACGTCTGCGCCCCGAACCAACGCAGCAGATCAGCGGCCCGGTCGGCGTTCGTCGCCGTGCCCCCGAACGCCTGCGCCAGCAGCGCGGGACTCCCGGAATGGCCGAGCAACGCCTGCCCGACCACGACCGGCAGCGTCAGCGCAAAAGCGCCATTCATGCCCAGGACGAGCAACCCGATCGTCCACCCGGCAGCCCGGCCATGCATGCGATGCGCGAGATCGCCCGCGATCAACGCAAGCGCCGCAAAGGAGACCACTGCGAGGAACGACATGAGCCCGAACGTGCTGAAGCCGGTTGTCGAGGCGAGCGCGGCGACCCATGCGTGGTAGAGCCATGCGTATTGCAGGCGAAATCCGGCATACCACGGATCGTGCGGGGGCACGCCGTGGGTCAGGAGCGCGCGCACGATCGGCTCGTGCGTCCAAGCATCGCTGTACAGCTGCCACCACTCGGACGAGGCGTACATGCCACCGAGGATCAGCGCGCCCGCGCCGGCGGCAACCCATGCGGCTCGCGGCCCGGATCCCCGCTCCCCCCTTGGGCCGGGACGCTGCACACCGATCGCAACCACGGCGACCGATGCGGCCAACAAGGTCCACAAGGCTGCGGGCCAGGGCATCCCCGCGGCGACCAGTAACGCGACCACCGCCCCGCCCGCGATGGGCGAGACCGCAAGCATCACGCCCAGCACGCCCGCGCGGCTCGTATCCGGGCGCGTCCAGGCCAGGATCGCCAGCCCGGGCAGGAGCATGGCCGCCGCGACGACGACCGCGCCCACGATCACGCGGATCCCGATGCGCGCGCGAGCGTGGCGTCGAGCGTGTCGGCCGCCCCCCGCGCGTCGAAGCGCGCCTGCTGCCGCGCCCGGGCCGCTGCGCCCAGCCGTGCGCGCCGCGCAGGATCGCCGGCGAGTGCGACCAATGCATCGGCCAGCGCGGCCGTGTCGCCGGGTGCGACGAGGACGCCGCACTCGCCATCGTCGAGCATCCACGGGATCGCGCCCACCGCGGAAGCGATGACGGGCAGGCCAAAGGCCATCGCCTCGAGTATGGCCATGGGGAAGGAGTCGGCGCGCGTCGGCAGCACGAAGATCTGGGCTCGTCGATACTCTTCCACGCGTTCGGGCCCGAGCGCCCCGGTCAGGCGTGCCGCGCCCGACGACACCGCGGGGTGTTCGCGCGCCGCAGCGAGTGCGGCATCGGTCTCCCCGGCACCGACCAGCGTCGCCGTGAGCCCCGGCACGCGCTCGCGCGCGGCCCCCAGCGCATCGAGCAGGACATCGGTTCCCTTGAGGGGCCCGATGCGCCCGACGAACAGGAGTCGCACCGACTCGCCTGCCCCGGCCGACGGTTCGACGGGGCGGAACACGTCGCCGTCGACGAAATTCGGAAGGACCACCAGCTTGGCCGCGGGCACGAACCGCTCGAAATACGCGCGGTACGTGTCGCCAAGCACGATCATGCTGCTGGAGAGCGCGACCCCGATGCGGAACAGGCGCGGACGCCACCGCCCGGTCCCGGGGAACTGGGGCGAGTCGGGGGCGCCGTGCCAGTGAAGGACGACCGGCACGCCGAGCGCCCGGCACTCGAGCATGAGAGCGAGATCGCGCAGGTAGCCCGTGTCCGCCGTCGACTGTGCAAGCACGACGCGCGGCCGACGCGTGAGCACGCGCCAGGGAAGCTGAATGAGGTGAAGCAACGTCCACGCCACGTCCCACGCGGTGACGGTGGAAGGCTTCCCCTGCTGTTGTGGCTTGGCGAGATTGAACACTTCGACGTCCCAGTGCTGCGCGAGCGGCGAGCGCACAATGGCCTCGACGAGTGCGCCCACGCCCCCCATCGGCGGGGGCAGCGGTCCAACGATCAGGGCGCGCGGCCGCGGACCGGGCGGGATCGGGCGTGGTTCAGCCACCGGTGCCCGGCAGGGTGGAGGACACCACGGCCCCAATGCTCGCTGCTGCCTGGGGGATCGTCGGTTGCCCGGCGCCCTCGATCGCGGACGCCGCTGCGGCGGGCACGCCGCCGGGCGCGTGGATGCTGCCCCCGACGAACGCGGGGATTTCCTCTCGGGTGATGAACGTGCGGTACCACATCTCGAGCATGACCAGCGACCAGATGCGTTTGGTCGCACGGTCGGAGTGCTCGCCCTGCCCCACGGCAGCACGCAGTGCAGAATCTCGCAGGAACCCATCGCGTACGAGGCGGCTGCCCGGGAACAGCTTCGCGACCATCGGCGGCAACCACGAGCGGTAGGGCGACTGGAAAGCATGTTTGGGCCGCTGCCGCAGGTTTTCGGGCAGGAAGCCTGCGAACGCCTCGCGCAGGATGCGCTTTTCGCCGTGTGGGTCGACCTTCCAGCCGGCAGGCACGCGACGTGCGAACTCGATCAACCGGTAGTCGAGGAATGGCGTGCGCAACTCGAGCGAATTCGCCATCGACATCTTGTCGGCGCGGCTGAGGATGAAGTCGACGAGGCGATTCTCACCCTCGATGCCCATGAGTTGGTTCGCCAGTTCGTCCGGCGGAAGATCGGTGCGGAAACCGTCGCGCGTCCGGTACGCTCGGGCACAGGACTCGGCCGCGAGCGACGGATCCTGCAACACGTGCTCGAGCTCGACTGCGGACCACACGCTGTTCCATTCCCAGAGCGCCGCGGCCGGGACGGGCACCGACGCGGCATAACCGACCTTGCCGATCGTGTGGAGCAGGCCGCGCCCGGCTCGCAACTTCGACCAACCGGACCACGAGGCGGGCGGCAGGAACGGCCGCAGCCGCCGCAGTTCCGACAGCAGCCGATAGCGCATGTAGCCGCCGAACAGCTCGTCGGCCCCTTCCCCCGAGAGCGCGACCGTGACGTGCCGCCGCGCCTCCTTGAACAGGGAGAACGAAGGCACGAGCAGGGCCTCGGCGATGGGCAGGTCGTTGTGCCACACGAGGCGCGGCAGAATGCGCAGCGCGTCGTCCCGCCCGAAGCGAATCTCGTGATGATCCGTGCCGAAGTGGCGCGCGGTCTCCGCGGCAAGTGAGGTCTCGTCCTTCGCCCCGGCTTCCTCGAACCCGACCGAGATCGTCGTCACCGGCCCCGTGGCCATGCCTGCCATGAGCCCGACCACGATGCCCGAGTCGAGGCCGCCCGAGAGCAGCGCGCCCAGGGGCACGTCCGAAACCAGCCGCATGCGCACGGAGTCGGTGACCAGTTCGCGCAACTCCCGCGCACATGCAGCACGGTCGGTGAAATGGCGTGCGGGGTCGAGCTCGGGCAACGTCCAGTAGGGCTCGACGCGCGGTGACCCCTCCGACTCCAGCACGAGTCGACACCCCGGATCGAGCGAGTCGATGCCCGCGAACAGGGTGCGCGGTCCGGGCACGTACTGAATGCCCAGGTACGCCGGGAGCGCCCGCACGTCCACCGCGCGCGGGCACTCGGGATGCTCGAGCAGAGCCTTGACCTCCGAGGCGAAGGCGAAGTCGGCGCCGCACTGCGCATAGTACAGCGGCTTGACGCCGGCACGGTCGCGGGCCAGGACAAGCCGGCGCCGGGCGAGGTCCACGATCGCGATGCCGAACATGCCGTTGAGCGCCTGGAAGCAGTCCGGGCCGCGCTCTTCGTACAGATGCGCGATGACTTCGGTGTCGGTGCGCGTGCGGAAGACATGCCGCGCCTCGAGGTCCTGGCGCAATTCGCGGTAGTTGTAGATCTCGCCGTTGAGGATGACCTGCACTGAGCCGTCTTCATTGCCGATCGGCTGGTGCCCGGTGTCGAGATCGATGATCGAAAGTCGCCGAAATCCCAGGTGCAGGCCATCCTGCGCGAAGAAGCCGTCGTCGTCCGGGCCACGATGGCGCATGATCGCCGCCATACGGTGCACGAGGACGCCGGCTTCCTCCCCCTCGCTTCGCCGCTCCGCGAATCTTCCGCCACAGACTCCACACATACGTCAGGAGCTCCCCGGAATGTCCACCGGCTGGCCGCTCGACAGCGACTCGATCGTGGCGAGCGTGGCCCACGACGCGTTCGCCAGTTCGGACCACGCGATCGGCGGCGCCGCGCCGTCGCGCAACGAGGCGACCCAGCGCGCGATTTCCTCCGCATGGCCCTTGTCGACCGAGAGCGCCTTGGTCTCCTTCTTCTTGTTGCCGGACCACGTCGTAAGCGCCTGGTAGTTGTCGAGCACCGCGCTCTTGCCGCGGCCGAGCACCTCGACGCGCTCCTTCGGCATCGCGGGGTCGCCGCTCGCGACGTACGTCACCGTGCCGACCGAGCCGTCGGCGCAGCTCACGCTGACCGTCAGGTTGTCGTCCGCGCGCAACCCGCCCTTGGGGTCGCGCACGCCCGCAGCGAACACGCGCGTGATCGGGCTGCCCGCCACGAACGCGACGTAATCGAGGAAGTGGCACACCTCGCCGAGGATCCGTCCGCCGCCTTCGGCCGGATCCTGGTACCACGACTCGCGGCCGAGGAACCCGGCGTTCACGCGATAGGAGACCACCAGCGGCCCCTCCCCCGGCGGGAAGTGCCGGGCGAGCTGGCGCGACAGCGGCGCGAACCGGCGGTTGAACCCGACCAGGAGCGGCGCGGGCCGGCCGGTCTGCGTCTCGATCTCGCGCACTGCGTCCGCCACGCGGGTCATCTCTTCGGCGGTGGTCGCGAGCGGCTTCTCGACGAACACCGCCTGCCCCGCGCGCAGCGCCTGCTCGACGAACGCGGCGTGCAGGTGGTGCCGCGTGACCACGAACACCGCGTGGGTCGCGGCGTCGTGGAAGATCTCGTCGGCGTCCGAGGCGCAGAACGCGAAGCCGAACTTCTCCGCCGCGCCACGCGCGGTCAGACCGCTCGCGGTCACGACCCCGGTGAGGCGGACGTCCTTGCGCGCCTTGAGGTGCGGCAGCAGCATCGAGGTCGCGAAGTTGCCCGCGCCCACGAAGCCGATCCCGACCGGGTCGCCCGCGGCGCGCGTGCGCACGGGCTTCGCCGTTCCGCCGTTGGTCGAGGGCGCCTCCCCCGCGGGCGTGAGCGCGACGCGCCCCGCCGGCGCGGGCGTGTCGGGATAGGTGAGCACGATGCCGAGGTAGGGCTCGGTCGCCTTGCCGGTGATCAGCCCGTACGCGCGCTCGGCCTCGGCGAACGGCACGCGGTGGGAGATCAGCGCGTCGACGTCGACCGAGCCGGCCTCGACCAGCCGCAGGAACTCCTCCATGTTGCGGCGCTCGGTCCAGCGCACGTAGCCCAGCGGGTAGTCGACGCCCTGCTCCTCATACGAGGGATCGTAGCGGCCGGGGCCGTACGATCTCGAGAGCAGGAGCGACAGCTCCTTGTCGTAGTAGACGCGGTGCGGCAGGTCCATCTTCGTGATGCCGACCACCACCACGCGGCCGCGGTCGCGGCACAGCTCCCCCGCGAGCGCGACCGGGCCGCTCGAGCTGGAGGCGGCGGTCACGAGCACCGCGTCGGCGCCGCGCCCGCCGGTCGCCTGGCGCACCGCCTCACGCACCTCGAGGTCGGCGCCGATCACGACGCGGTCGCAGCCGAGCTGGCGGGCGAGCGCCGCGCGCGAGGGATCAAGCTCGACGCCCACGACGTGGGCGCCGCTGCGCTTCAGGAGCTGCACGGTCAAGAGACCGACCAGGCCGAGCCCGATCACCACCACGTCCTCGCCCATGCGAATCTCGGCCTGCCGCACGCCCTGGAGCGCGATCGCGCCCAGCGTGGTGAAGGAGGCGCGCTCGAACGGCGTATCCGGCTGCATGCGGACGACCAGGTTGCGCGGCACGTAGGCCACGTCGGCATGCACGGCATAGCCCGCGCCGGCGCATGCGACGGAATCGCCGACCTGGAACTCGGACGCCTCGCGGCCGACCTCGAGCACCACGCCGGCGCTCGAGTAGCCGAGCGGGGTCGGAGTGTCGAGCTTGTTCATCACCTTCTCGTAGGTCGGGAGCAGACCCTGCTGCTTCACGCTCTCGAGCACCTTCCTCACCTGGTCCGGCCGCTCCATCGCCTTGCCGAGCAGGTTCTTCTTCGCGACGTCGACCTTCATCTTCTCGGTGCCGGCGGAGATCAGCGACGCCCGCGTCGCGACCAGGACGCCGCGCGCGCGCAGCGCGGGGCGCGGCACGTCGGCGAGGCGAAGCTCGCCGGTCTTGTAGTTCTGCAGGATCTGCTTCATGAAACCCCGCCCTCGAGGAGGGCCGCCTGGACGTCGTCCGGAATGAGCTGCTCGATGAACTTGAACTTGCCGCGCCCCGTCAGGGGCAGGTC
>JBKJJJ010000186.1:0-35104 GCA_046598045.1 Candidatus Eiseniibacteriota bacterium | reverse complement strand
CTCAGGGCGACCGCGCCGGCCTCGACGTGCGTCCACTCGATGTGCCCGTGGCCGCCCAGTTCGAGCGTGAACGCCGGCTTGCCCGCCGCCAGCACGGCCGGCGGCAGCGAGGCGGCGAGCCCCTCCTTCTCGTAGTCGTCGCTGGCGAACTCCTCGATCAGCGTGATCCCGGTGGCGCGGGCCAGCCCGCGCGTCTTCTCGGCGAGCGCCGCATCCGTCACGGGGTCGAGCAGCACGTAGGGCATGGCCCAGCCGGCGGTGTGCACGTCGATCGCCGCGTCAGCCGCGATCGCCGCATCGGTCAGGCGGGCGGTGATGCGCTCCATCGTCTCCCCCTGGTGATCGCCGGGGTAGGTGCGGTTGGGGTCGACGGTCCGGCCGGGAATGCCGCGCACGGCGTAGTTGAAGCCCTCGGGGTTCTGCACCGGCACCGCGGTCACGCTGCCGAACATCGCGCTCTGCTCGAGCCACGCGCCCACGCGCCACAGGCTCGCCTGGCCGGTGATCTCGTCGCCATGGATCGTGATGCCGATGTAGAGGTGCGGCCCCGCCTCGCCCTGCCAGCGGATCACGGGCAGCGTGAGGATCGATCCGTCGGCGCGCTCGCCGATGGTGACGCGCTCCTCGCTGCGCGCGACGCGCGTCATCGCGTGCCCCGGCGGCGCGGGGCAACGACGCGCGTGAGGAACTCGATACGGCGGCCCTCGTCGCTCGCGAACGCGCCCCGCCAGATCGTGGTCTCCATGCGCGCGCGCCGCCGGGCCCCGCGCATCTCCATGCACAGGTGCCGGCCCTCGATCAGCACCGCGACGCCGCGCGGCGCGAGCGCGTGCTCGAGCGCGTCGGCGATGTCGGTCGCGAGCTGCTCCTGGAGCGTGGGCTTGCGCGCGGCGCCGTCGACCACGCGCGCGATCGCGCCGAAGCCGACGAGCTTGTCCCCCGGCAGGAACGCGACGTGCGCGCGCCCGAAGAACGGCAGCAGGTGGTGCGCGCACATGGCGTGGAACGGGAGCCCGGCCGCGAGCACGAGCGTGTCGCCGGGATCGGGATTGGGGAACGGGGCCAGTTCGTAGGCCTGCGCCGGGTCGAGTCCGCCGAACAGGTCGGCCCAGAGCTCGGCGACGCGCGCGGGCGTGTCGGCCAGGTTCGGGCCGGCCGGCTCGACCCCGAGCGCGCGCAATGCCTCGGCGAGGTGTTTGGCTGCAGCGTCGAGATCTGGCACCATCGAGGCTCCTCCCCGGACCGTGTTCGCCGCAGATTAGCACAGGACCGGGAGGGATTCGGAGCCTGCCACGGGCATGTCGGGCAGCATCCACGTCCAGCCACGCGAGGTCCATCGCCCCGTGAACGCGCCCACCCCCCTGCCCCGCGCCGTGTTCTTCGACGTGGGCGACACGTTGCTCGACACCAGCGCCATGCTCGACTCGGCGATCTTCACCGCGCTCGTGCCGATCGACCCGGCGCGCTCGATCGCCGACGTCCGCGCCGCCGTCGCCCAATCGGGCGCGACCATGCCCACGCGCCAGCCGCCGTTCCACGAGGTGCGCGGCAACGTCGAATGGTGGGTCGACCGCTATCGCGCGATCGGCCGTGCGCTCGGGCTCTCGGGCGGCGCGCTCGAGCGTTTCCTCGCCACCGTGACGGGGAGCCACTTCGGCGGCGACGCGCTGCACGTGATCGCCGACGTCCCCGCCTCGCTCACCCGGCTCGCGGCCCGCGGCATCGCGCTCGGCGTCATCTCGAACTGGGACGACACGCTGGACTCGATCCTCGAGCGCAAGGGGCTCCGGCGCTTCTTCCGCGCGGTCATCGCATCAACGGGATTCGGGTATGCGAAGCCCGACCGCCGCATCTTCGAGTACGCCCTGCGCGAACTCGGCGTCGAGGCGACGGACGCGTGGCACGTCGGCGACGACCCCGACGCCGATGCGATCGGCGCCGCGCGCGCGGGCCTCTCGGCGCTGCTGCTCGATCCGCACGACCTGTACCGCAATCTCGAGCGGCACGGCATCGCGCGCGCGCACACGATGAGCGGGGCGGTCGATCGCATCCTGGGGGAGCAACCATGAGCCGGCACAAGCACAAGCCCGCCGCTGTGAAGCCCGATCACGACTGGGCGGTGTCGACGGGCGAGGCGATCGCTTTCTTCGAGGGCGCGGTCGGCGAGCCTGCGCTGCGGGCGGACGGCGCGGGACCATGGATGCTCGACGTGGGGGCGGGCCAGGGCCGCATCGCCGCGGCGCTGGCGGAGCGCGGCTGGCGCATCCGCGCCGTCGAGCCCGACGCCGAGGCGGCCGCCGTGATCCGCGCCCGCGATCCGCGCATCCAGGTGTACGAACTCGACGCCGTGACCGACGAGGGTACGTCGCGCGCCGGCGCGCTCGCCGTCAAGCGCGGCTTCGACGCCGCGCTCTTCAGCCGCTCGCTTCACCACGTCGCGGACCTCGCGCGGGCGCTCGGGTTCGCGCACGCCCTGCTCGCCAAGGGCGCGCCGCTGGTGCTCGAGGAGTTCGCGTGGGACCGCGCGGAGCTGGCGACCGCGGCATGGTTCTTTCGTCGCTGGGACATGGGCGTGGCGGCCGGGCGTCTTCTACGCCGGGAGACCGACGAGGGGCCGGAGGAGTTCCCCGACCCGCTCGTGCGCTGGCGGCACACGTTCGAGCACGACCCGCCGCTGCACACCGGCGACGCGATGATCTCGGCCCTACAGGCGTTGCCCGGCATGGACGCCGCGGTCGTCGAGGAGAGCCCGGGGCTCTACCGGTTCTTCGAGCAGCGCTCGACCCGGCCCGATCCCGACTGGATCCGCGCGCTGCTCGAGGAGGAGCGAAGCGGGATCGCGGCCGGCACGATTCGCGCTGTGGGGTTGCGCGCGGTCGCGAGAAAGACCTAGGCCGGGGCCGGTCGGCTCGAGAGCCCCGTCTGCGGAGGGTCGGCGAGCGGATCGGGGGCCCCCGGCACGTAGCCGGCCACCGGGCGGCGCTCCATCCAGCGCTCGGGCATGCCGAGCGGCACGAAGCCCGTGTGCGCGTAGAGCCCGTGCGCGTCGCGCGTGGCGAGCATCCAGCGCCGGAAGCCGCCGAGGCGCGGGTCTTCCGCGATCACTTCCATCAGCCACTTCGACAGCCCCTGCCCGCGGTGCGCCTCGAGCACGTAGACGTCGGCGACGTAGGCGAACGCCGCGTAGTCGGTGACCACGCGCGCGAAGCCCACCTGCGCGGCCTCGTGATAGACGCCGAATGGCAGCGAGTTCTGCACCGCGCGCCGCAGCGTCGCGAGCGGGATGCCCTGCGCCCAGTACGACGATTCCGCGAGGTAATGGTGAATGGCGGTGAGGTCGAGGCGTGCGCGGTCGGACGAGATCTCGTACGCGCCGCGGCGCGCGGTCTCTTGCATCGGCTCAGTTGACCTTTTCGGTCACCGCGCCGAGCAGGTACATCTGGCCGCTGGGCTGCGCCAGGCCGCCGGCGGGCTCGAGCGTGACGGCGAACGCGCCCACGCCGGCCGGATCGGGCACGTCGGGCAGCACGTGCGTGGCCTGGCCGCGCTCGTCGACGGGGAATACGCCCTCGCTCTTCGGCGCCCCGGCCTCGATCACCCACAGCTGGTAGTCCTTGCCGGCCGGAGGCTTCGGCAGGCCGGAGGCGTAGAACACGGCCTTCTTCGAATCGGGCGACCAGAGGACGTGGCCCTGGCTCGTGGGCGACGTCGGCTGCCCGCCAAGCGCAATCACCTTGAGGCGCGGCGCCCCCACGACATCCATGACGCGCGCGAACTCCTGGTTCTCGGCCTGCACGCGCTCGAGGTCGGCGCGTACGAACGCGAGCTGCTGGCGAAGTTTGTACGCATAGGTGCCCGACAGCGCGGCGGCGAGCACTCCGGCGAACGCGAGCGCGGGCGCGAGCCGGCCCCAGAACCCGGGACCCTTCGGCGCGGCGGATGTGACGTCCGGGCGCGCGGGCGGCCACGGGTTCGGCGAGTACGTGGGCTTCGGCTGCTCCACCAGCGCAGGCACGGGGCGCGCCGGGGCCGCGGCCGCAGCGGGCGCCTCGAGGCGAACCTTGCCGCCGGCGAGGTCGGCATCGACCGCCGCGAGCACGCGGGTGCGCAGCGCCTCGGGGGCGGGGACCAGCGGAACCGCGTATGCGAGCGCGTCCCCGACCGCGTCCATCCGGCCGAGTTCGAGTTCGCATGCCTCACAGCCCGAAGCGAGGTGGCGCTCGAACTGCCCGAGGTCTTCTCCCTCGAGGAGTCCGAGCGCGTAATCGGGCGCGAGTTCGATGAAGCGGTCCTCTTCCACCCTACTCCTCCGTGTCCGCCACCAGCGTCGCGGCGGCGAAGTCGCCCAACAGATCGCGCATCCGCAACATACCCTGCCGGATGCGGGCCTTGATCGTTCCCAACGGCGTCTCCAGCTTCTCGGCAATCTCGCTGTGGCTGAAGCCGCCGAAGTACGCCAGTTCGAGCGCCGTCCTCTGCGCCTCAGGCAACGTGCCCAGGGCCTTTGCCACCGCGCCGCGCAGCTCGCCGGCGTAGGCGGTCTCGTTCGGGTCCATCGCCTTCGGCGTCAGCTCGGCCTGGCGTTCGACCTCGTAGGCGTCGGTCTTCTTCTCCTGCGAACGCTTCGCCCGGATGCGGTCGATCGCGCGGTTGCGCGTGAGCGACACCAGCCAGCCGAGAAACGCGCCGCGGTTGCCGTCGAACAGCTCCGCGCGCCGCCACAGGTGCAGGAACACGTCCTGGGCCAGGTCCTCGGCCTCGGTGGCGTCCCTGAGGATCTTCAGCCCCAGTCCGTAGACCAGGCTCGAGTGACGGTCGAACAGCACGCGCAACGCGTTGGCGTCGCGGGCGCGGACCCGTCCCATGAGCTCGGCATCGAAGGCGTTGGCCTCGGTGGCCAACTGGCGGGCGGTAGGCAGCGTCAAGCGGTCCTCGGAGAAGCCTTGAGGGAAGGGTTCCGGCGGGCCGCATCGTGCAACCCGCGCAGTCCGCACAATCTAACGGCTGCGTGGCCGGTTCCGCAAGCCGGTGAACTCTACGCCCCCACCCCATGTACGCGCCCCGGGGCGCCCCGGATGGGCCCCCCTCCGGCCCGGGGCGGCTGTGCTATGCTGCCGCGCGGATTCGCTCGCCGGGCGCGTTCCAGCCTCCCCCGGCGCCTCGCGGAGCCCTCCCGCCCCTTCGGCGCGCGCTCCGCCACAGTCGGAGGGGTTCTTGGGCACAATGAAGTCCGGCGAGCACGATCTTCGCCAGCTCGGGTGGCTGCTCGCCTGGGCGGTCGTGTTCTGCGACATCGGCACGAGCGTCTATTACGTGCCGGGGATCCTCTACGGCGAGGTCGGCAACCTCGCGCCCGCGTTCGTCGCGCTCACCACCATCGGCTTCGTGCTGCTGGCCCTCAAGTACATCGAGGTCTCCTGGCGGAACCCCGAGGGCGGCGGCGTGGTCACTGTCGCCACCAAGGCGTTCAGTCCGTTCATGGGCGCGATCGGCGGCATGCTGATCATCGTCGACTACTTCCTCACGTCGGCGATCTCCTCGGTGAGCGCGTTCCAGTACATCGGGTCCGTCCTCCCGTTCTTCCAGAACCACATCGAGCTCATGGCCGGCCTCGGGCTCGTCCTGCTCGGCGGCATCAACATCATCGGCATCAAGGAAAGCGCGACGTTTGCGCTCTACATGGCGATCGCGTCGCTGATCACGAACATCGTCGTGATTTTCATCGTCGCGACCCACATGTCGCACGAGCAGTGGGCGCTCGCCGCCCACCAGTTCGGCGCCCTGCGCGGGCTGCCGATCCCGAAGGCGCTCGCCGGATTCGCGGGAGCGTGGCTCGCATTCTCGGGGCTCGAGAGCATCAGCCAGCTCTCTCCTGCCATGAAGCTGCCGATCAAGCGCACCGCCGGCTACGCGATGCTGCTGGTCGTGATCACGGTCGCGATCACCTCGCCGTTGCTCACCGTGATGGCGACCGCCGGCCTGACCGAATCGGTCAAGCAGACGCACAGCGACGCGTTCGTCTCCGAGCTCGGCCGCTCGTTCGGCGGCCCCTGGCTGGCGTGGTCGGTCGTGATCTCGGCGTCGGCGCTGCTGTTGTTCGCCGCCAACACCGCGCTCATCGGCGGCTATCACGTGTTCCTCGCGCTCGCGCGCGGCGACTACCTGCCGAAGATCCTCGCGCGCCGCAACCGCGTGTTCGGCACGCCCCACATCGGCATCATCTTCTTCACCGCGGTCACGTTCCTGATCGTGCACGTCACGAACGGCCACCTCGAGACGCTCGGCCACCTGTACTCGTTCGGCCTGCTGGGCGCGTTCACGTTCACGTCGCTCGGCCTCGACGTCATCCGCTGGCGCGAGCACCAGCGCGGCTTCAAGTTCTGGGTGGGTGTGCTCACGACCGCGATGGTCACGCTGGCGTGGGTGGTCAACATCATCAACAAGCACGAGGCCACGATGTTCGGCGGCGGCGTGGTCGCGATCGGCGTGCTGATCGCGGTCGGCATCCGCAAGGACTGGGCGGTGCGCGGCCTGAACCAGCTGCCCTGGGTCGCGACCGAGGCCGCGCGCCAGCGCCTGCGCGCCGAGGACATCGTGGAGCGCCGCAGCCGGGAGATCGTCTCGATCGAGACCGCGATCGAGGCCGCGCTGATCGAGCCCTCACGCACGCTGGTCGCACTGCGCGACAGCAACCCGCGCCTGATCGACGAGGCGATCCTGCGCGCCCGCGGCAACGGCGACGCGGCGATCTTCGTGCTGGGCGTGACCGAGTGGCCCGGCCTGTTCTCCGGGGAACAGCTCCAGCCGGAGAGCGAGCTGCTCGCGGCGTTCGACGATGCGGCCGACCGCATCCGCGCGGCGGGACTGACGCCGATCCCGATCTGGCGGCTGTCGCACAATGCGTCGCTCTCGATCGCGGACGCCGCGCGGCGCCTGCGCGTCAACGCCGTGATGGTCGGCGTCTCGCAGCGCTCCCAGCTCGTGCACATGCTGCGCGGCTCGGTCTTGAAGGGCCTGCACCGGCTCCTGCCGGGCGACGAGATCCTCATTCACACGGTGGGTTAGCCCCGGAACGATTCCCTCATCTTCGCGTTGAACGCGGCGGATTGACCGCGCGGAACGCTGAGCGAAGACCACCCGCCGCCTTTCGCGAGCCGCGCGAGCAGGACGATCTGCCCGACGTGGTAGCCGTAGTGCGTGAGCTGGCGGTCGATCAACTGGAGCACGGTGTGCGGCTCGCCACGAATCGTCGCCGTGCGCATCAGGTCCTCGGGCCCGAGCGGCGCGAGCGCGAGGTCGAGCATCGCCCAGCCCTCGGCCCACGCGGCCATCAGCCCCTCGCGCGTGTCGTCAGGCGCGAGCTCGAACTCCCGGTCGCGGTCGCGGTCCGGCTTCTCGCCGTCGGAGGCGAGGAAGTCGCGCCAGCGCGAGCGCGCGTTGCCGGCCATGTGCTTGACCACGAGCGCCATGCTGTTGGTTTCGCCGCTCGGCTCGGGCAGCGCGAAGAACGCCGCGTCGTCGACTTGCGCGAGCGCCTTCTCGGCGAGCGCCTTCAGCTTGGCGAACTCCGCGCGGGCCAGGACGAGCACGTGCTCACCCAGGTCGGGGGAGCCGGGGTCGGGGGAGCCGGGGTCGGGGGCATGGTCGCGCGGGGTCATGTACCAAACGTACCAAGCGTACGTTTTGTACGCACTCTCGCGGACAACAGGGGCAATGCTCCGCTCGCCATGGGGACTCCCTCCGACTATTGGGCGTGTTCGAACCAGTACAGCACGCCGAACGCAAGCCCGAGCGCCGCGCCCGCGATCGCCACCGGGCGAGCGCTCCGCATCGGCCGACTCCAATCCGCGGTGACGAGGTAGGCCGCGGTCACCGGGAACAACGCGACGATGGCCAACTGGAAGAGGTGGGCCAACGTTCCTTCGTCCGGCTGCGGCCGCTGGGTGGAGCCGATCAGAACGAGGACGAGTGCGAAGAACGACAGGAGGAGCATGACCCGGTTGCTCACGCGGTTGACCTGCTGCCAGCGCATGGTCACAGCCCGAGCGCCGCGCGCGTGCGCCGCGCCTGCGCGAGGTGACGTTCCTGGTGCCCGGCGATCCCGACGAACCACGCGCCGAGCTGAAGCTTGATCCGGTCCGACATCAGCGACGGAACCTTGATCCCCTCGAGATCCAGGCCTTCGGCCGAATGCGCCGCGGCCGTGAGACGATCCTGCAGCGCCGCGAACTGTTCGCCGAGCACGGCGACCGATGCCCCGGCTCCAGGGGCGAAGACCGCGGGCGCGGTGACCGGCATCGGAGGTCGGCCGCCCTCCTTGCGCGCCGGCCCGGTTGCGCGAAGGAACAACGCATCGAACCATCCCATCTGCGCGTGGCGCCCCGGCTTCGCGAACCGTTGCTCCGCAATGGCACGCGCGATCGACTCCTCGAGGCGCACGCCCATGCGGGAGCCGATCACCAGCAGGTGATCGAGGCACTGCGCCACCGTCCAGCCGCCGCCGGGAGGTGCGCGGTGCGCCACCTCGTCGTCGAGGCCCGCGAGCACGGCCTGGGCGGCTGCGCGCGCGGCATCGTAGCGGGTGATCGAGCCCTCGAGCATGGGATCGAGTGCGGTCACAGCCACGCCGGATTCTCCACGGTGCGCTCGCCGGGTGCGTCCCCGGTGTTGAGCGTCGACTCGGGCTCGAACAGCAGCACCCAGCATTCGCTTTCGGCGACCGGGCGATGCTCGACGCCGCGCGGCACGATCACGAACTTGTCGGCAAGGTTGATCGCGGTCATGCGCCTTCTCCGACGTACGCGTCCGCCTCGATCTCGACGATCAGATCGGGCGTGACCAGCGCGCTGACCTCGACCAGCGTCGAAGCCGGACGAATCTCCCCGAAGCGCTCCGCGTGCGCCCGCGCGACGGCGTCGAAGTCGGCGATGCGCGTGACGAAGATGCGCGTGCGCACGACCTGCTGCATTGTCGCACCCGCCTCGACCAGCGCCGCCTCGATCTTGTCGAGCGCCGCCTTCGACTGCGCGTACGCGTCGCCCGCGCCGCCGATCGCCTTGCCAGCGGCGTCCGAGCCCGTCGTCCCCGCGACCAGCACCCAAGGGCCGACGCGCACGGCGCGCGAGTAGCCGAACTTCGGCTCCCAGGGCGAGCCGCTCGAGATGTTGCGGCGAGCGGTCGTGCTCACTCCTGCCCCTTCGGCGCCATCATTCCCGCGTGCACCGGGAAGGAAAGCGTGTTCCCGGTCGGCGGGACCGGGCAGATCCACACCGTGTCGTACGCGCAATATGGATTGTAGGCGCTGTTGAAATCGAGGATCCAGCGGTGCACGTCGAGCGAGTCGAGGTGCACGTAGCGCCCGCCGCCGTAGGTCTGATCGCCCGTGGTCGCATCCTTGAACGGGATGAAGAACTGCTCCGGGTGGTCGAGCGGCCGGTAGACCGTGAGCGTCACCGTGTCGCCGTTCGCGGCGACCGGGATCTTCCCGTACTCGAGATAGTCCGCGGTCTTGCCGCGGGTCGCTGGCATGCGGTCGAACTTCTGCACGGGCAGGCGCTGGAGGTCGCCGACCAGGCGCCATTCGGGGGCGTACGGAAAGAACGCGGGGCCGTCATGAGTGGCGCGCCGACCCTCGGGCAGCGGCGAATCCGGTCCCTGGAATTCTCCGCGCCATTGCCGCTGCTTGCTCTCGAACTGCGTACGCCACATCGAGCCCGTCGCCGCGTTCGCGACCTCGGGCTTCGCGGGCGCGACGGGCTGCGTGAGGTCGTCCGCCTTGCGAGCGCAGCCCGCGAGCATGACCGCGGCGAGAGCGCAGGCGGCAAAACAGCGTGCGGACTTCATACGGTCGATCCCATCTTGCCCATGAACGCCTTCATGAAGTCGATCGGCACCGGGAAGATCGTGGTCGAGTTGTTCTCGGTCGCGATCTCGGCGAGCGTCTGGAGATAGCGCAGCTGGAGCGCGGCCGGCTCGGAGGCGATGATCTTCGCCGCGTCGGCGAGGCGCTGGGCGGCCTGGAACTCGCCGTCGGCATTGATGACCTTCGCACGGCGCTCGCGCCCGGCCTCGGCCTGGCGCGCGATCGCGCGCTGCATCTCCTGCGGCAGGTCGACGTGCTTGACCTCGACCACGCTGACCTTGATGCCCCACGGGTCGGTCTGCTTGTCGATGATGGTCTGCAACTCGCGGTTGATCTTCTCGCGCTCGGACAGGATCTCGTCGAGGTCCGCCTGCCCGCAGATCGAGCGCAGCGTGGTCTGCGCGATCTGGCTCGTGGCGTAGAGGTAGTTCTCGACCTCGATGATCGCCTTCGAGGCGTCGAGCACGCGGAAGAACACGACCGCGTTGACCTTGACCGACACGTTGTCGCGGGTGATCACGTCCTGCGGCGGCACGTCGAGCGTGACCGTGCGCAGCGAGACCTTGACCATGCGGTCGATCATCGGGATGAGCAGGATCAGGCCGGGTCCCTTGACGCCCTGCACGCGCCCGAGGCGGAACACGACGGCGCGCTCGTATTCGCGCAACACCTTGATGGCGCTCCCGAGGAACAGGAGCACGAGAAACAGGACCGGGAGAAACCCTCCGAGAATCGGCATCGGGTCGCGTCCTTGGCGTTATGGCATCTCGGCGGGGACCACCCGAGCGGTGAGCCCCTCGAGCTGCGCGATGGCAACGGTCTCTTCCGGCGCGATCGGCCGCTCGCCGTGGAGCGGCAACGCCTCCCAGATCTCCCCGCGCACGAACACCTGTCCCACGTGCCCCTGCGCGATGCGCGTCAAGGCGACTCCCGGGAGGCCGATCAAGCCTTCGGGACCGCTGACGGGCCGCGCGCGTTGCGCGCGCAGCCCCATCCACAGCGCGACCGCGCCATAGACCAAGAGGGCCAGGATCGGGGGAAGCAAAGTTTGGATGGCTGGGAGATCTGGGGTCATGGGCGCCTCGGAGCCAGCATAGCGCAGGCACAGGGCGCGTGCTACGATGCGCCCATGAGCCGCACGAGCGATCCTCCCGCTCCCGAGCGGTCCGCGCGCCGATCCGGCGACGGACGGCCGACTCGCGAAGTCCTCGAACGCCAGAATTTCGAGCTGACCGCCCTGCTCGAGATCGCCCGCGGGCTTTTGTCCGCCGGCGACCCCGGGCAGGCCGTGGGCCAATTCCTGCTTTCCTGTGTTGCCGGCGTCGGTGCGGCCAGCGCCGCCGGCCTGCGCTGGGAGGCCCAGCGCGGCCGCCTGCGCCTGTGGCGACACTACGGCTACCAGGAAGCGATCGTCAGCGACATCCGTCCGGTGCTCGACCCGGACGACCTCAGCTACCTCGAAAGTGCCGAAGCCCGCAGCGGCGTCTCGCTCAAGCCCTCGCCCAAGAGCGATCGCTGCCGCGACTTCGTGCGCCGGAACGGCGACTGGCTCGCCCGGCTCGACGCGCAGGCGATCGTGCCGCTGGTCGGGCGCGGCGGCTTCTACGGCCTCGCGATCTGGGGCCCGCGCCTGCTCGAGGGCAACTACGACGACGATGAGCTCGACCTGCTCGCCACGGCGGCCCAGATGTGCACGCAGGCGCTCGAGAACCTGATGTTTCACCAGGCCGCCATGCCCTCGGAGGTCGAACCCGCCGAGGGACCGATCGCGCCCCAGGAGGCCCCGGGCGCGCTCGAGCCCGATGCCGGCGCATCGGCGCACCTGGGCCGGCTTTCGCTGCCGGAACTGCGGCGGCGCTTTCCGATCATGCAGGAGATCATCGGCCAGGCGCCGGCGTTCGAGCGCTCGTTCCGCGAGGTCGCCTCGGTCGCGCCCGCGCGTTGCCCGGTGCTGATCCTGGGCGAGACCGGCACCGGCAAGGAACTCGCGGCGCGCGCGATCCATGCGCTGTCGCCGCGCGCCGACCGGCCGTTCGAGACCGTCGACTGCGGCGCGATCCCGCGCGAGCTGATCGAGAGCGAGCTGTTCGGCCACGTGCGCGGCGCGTTCACCGGCGCCACGCGCGACCGGCGCGGAGCGTTCGAGCTGGCGAACGGCGGCACGCTCTTCCTCGACGAGATCGGCGAGCTGTCGTCGGGCGCGCAGACGCGGCTCCTGCGCGTGCTGCAGGAGGGCCGCTTCCGCCGCGTGGGCGACGAGCGCGCGATCCAGGTCGACGTGCGCGTGGTGGCCGCGACCAATCGCGACCTGCTGGCCGAGGTCAAGGGCGGCCGCTTCCGCCCGGACCTCTATTACCGCCTGAACGTGTTCTGCATCCGGCTGCCGTCCCTGCGCGACCGCAAGGGCGACATCCCGCTGCTGGTGTCCCACGTGCTCGACCGCATGGCCGACGAGATCGGCGGCCCGGCCCCGCGCCTCTCGGCCGCAGTGCTGCGGCGGCTCGAGGAGTACGGCTTCCCGGGCAACATTCGTGAACTGCGCAACGTCCTGACCGCGCTCGTCCTGCGCACCCAGGGGAGCACGCCGACGCTGGCCGACCTCGAAAACCTGCTGGCGCACGCCGACCAGGACTTCGACACGCCCGGGGCCAACCACGATCACGACGACGAGGAAGAGAACGCAGCCGGCGGATCCGGGCGCGCGACCACGCCCGCGCCGACGCGCTCCTACAGCGACGACGGCGCGACGCGGCCGCTCAAGCGCGACGTCGAGACCACCGGCGCCTGGGTGCTCGATCAGTTACGCCGCTGTGACTTCAACCTGAGCCAGGCCGAGCGGAGCCTGGCGCGCCTCCGCCGTTCTCCGGCGGGCCGCGCAGCAGCGCCGGTGGCCGACCGCTCGAGCCTGACCTACTATTTCCAGGGCGAATGCTTCAAGGCATTCGCCGCCCAGAACTTCGATCTCAAGCGCGCGGCGCGCACGATCGCCGTCCTGCCCGACCTCGAGGACCGCGCGCGCTCGCGGCTCGCGGGCTACCTCGAGTTCGTCTCCGAGGTCACGGGCGAGGCGACGAGCGACGAGGACGCGCGCGCGCGCTGCCGCGCGCGCCAGCCGAAGCTCCCGGCCCCCTACCTGCCCCACCTCGACGCGGTGGTCGACGCCTTCCGCCGCGGCGACTGGTCGATCGCGCCCGACGCGTGAGGGCGCACGCCGCTAGGCGTGCGGGCGATGTCGCCACAACCACGAGACCAGCACCAGCAGGTTGGCGATCAACTTCAGGATTTCTCCGATGTCGTCCCCCGTGGGCAATTCCATGCCGACGCTCCTTCCTCAGGATCCCGCATAGGACATCTCAGAGGGCGGATCGTCGGGAGCGAGGGCGGGGTACGGTCCCCCGCCGGGATGCCCGGTGGGCGCGGGCGGTACCGGCGGCGGCACCGGCGGCGGCATGCCGTCGCCCGGGTTCAGGGTCGAGAGTTCATCCAGCAACTTGAGCAGCGCGATCAGGACCGCCAGCGCCTGGTTGGTGCGCTTGAGACCGCGGATCTCGAGTGTGGTCTCGCCGCCGGCCGCGCGGGCCGGGACGGCACCCGGCCCCGCGGACAGCGCGAGTGGGAGGAACAGGGAGGCCACGAGGGTGAACGCCGTCCATCGGCGAGCCCTCAAGCGAACACCCCTGCAAACGGAGGCCGAGCGAACGCGATCCCCTCTTCCGGAAGCTGCGAGGGCGGCGGCGAAGTCGGCGGCGGCTGCTCGGGCGGCGGGTTTCTGCCCGAACCCGTGACGTCCCGCCAGATCTCCTCGGCCAGCATGAGGAGCGTGAGCGCGTTCTTGAGCGCCCACTGGGCGATCTTCGCCCAGGGGACGGGCGGCAACCCGCCCTGGACCATGGTGGAGTCCGCGGCATAGACGGGCGTGGGCGCAAGCGCCGGCGCGACGATCGACAGCGAGACCGCAACCAGGACGGAGAGCGCGATGGAGCGGATCACGAGATGGACCTCAGCGGGAGCGAATCGGGAACGGGTGCGGGATGCGCGAGGCGGTGCGAGGCGGGCGGGTGCCGCAACGGCTGCAGCTCCGGCGGAACGGGCGGCCCGATCGGGACCACCCCGGGGAATTGCTGCGGGTGTTCGATCGCGCGCTTGACCTCATCCTTCAGGTGCCGGAACTCCTCGTCCACGAGGTCCATGACCCGCATGGCCTGGCGCGCGACCCAGAAGGCGATGTCGATGCACATCGCCGGGTCGCCCCACGTGCCGACGGTCAGCACCGCCGCGGAGCGCGTGGTCGAGAGCGCGGCCTCTGCACAGCGAGCCGGGGGGAGAATCGCGCACGTCGCGAGCAGCAGAGCGAGCGCGAGGGTGGCAGTGGATCGTCGCATGACGCTTCCCTGCCGGGGGCGTTCCACGGCGTCCCGGGGACAGGGGCCCGCCGCTCGCGAGCAGGAAGAAGCAAGGAGAGTGCCAGCGCGCGCGCCCCTGAAGGGGCAACCACTTCCGCGCCCGCAATGCGAATCGGACGCGGCGTCGGCGACGTTCCGCCGACGATCCGCGTCCGATCCACGACGCTGCGCGCTGTCGTCCGGGGCTAGAGGATGCGCTTGCCCAACGCCGAGAGCAGGAGCTCGACCGCCAGGTTCGCGGTCTGGTTGTGCTCGTCGAGCACCGGGTTGACCTCCATCAGGTCGAACGCGGCCAGCTTCTTCGAGTCGGCGACCATCTCCATCGCGAGGTGCGCCTCGCGGTAGGTGATCCCACCCGGGACCGTGGTGCCGGTGCCCGGGGCGTAGGACGGGTCGATGCAGTCCATGTCGAACGAGACGTGGAGCCCCGACGTGCCGTCGTTCGCGATCCTGAGCGCGTCCTCCATCACGGCGCGCATGCCACGCTCGTCGATTTCGCGCATGGTGAACACGTGGACCCCCGCCTGCTGGATGACGATCTTCTCCGCCGGGTCGATCGAGCGCGGGCCGACGATCACGGCGCGCGAGGGATCGACCTTGGGCTTGAACCCGCCGATGCCGGTCAGGTCCGGATCGCCGAGGCCGAGCGCGATCGCCAGCGCCATGCCGTGGATGTTGCCCGAGGGCGAGGTCTCGGGCGTGTTCATGTCGCCGTGGGCGTCGAACCAGAGCAGGCCCATCGTCTGGTCGTGCTTGCGCAGCTGGGAGCCGAGCCCGGCGGTCGAGCCGATCGCGACCGAGTGGTCCCCGCCGAGCACGACCGGGATGCAGCCGTCCTCGATCGACTGCTCGACCGCGAGCGCGAGCTCGGTGCAGGTGTCGAGGATCGGGCCCTTGTACTTGAGCTTCGAGTCGCCGGCCTCCTGCTGCTCCGGGTGCTTGACGCGGACGTCGCCGAAGTCCTCGACCACGTAGCCGAGTTCGCGCAGCCGCGAGCCGAGTTCGGCGACGCGCAACGCCGAAGGGCCCATGTCGACGCCGCGGCGGCCGGCGCCGAGATCCATGGGCGCGCCGATGAGTCGCACCCGCTTGAGGGCCCGGGCGCTGGAGGTGATGGCCATACGAAAGTCCTTGTGGGATAAGGGTTTGGGTCGGCCGGGGCGGCCGCGTCTCGCCTCCGAGTCTAGCCCACCGCCCGGCGGGCCGCCACCCCCGCGGGGGGTCTACCTCTTTTTTGCCATTTTGCGACGGTGGCGAGCACTCATCTGCTTGCGATTGCACGGCTTGCGGTGCGAGAGTCGGCGCGCGGCGCGGCGCCTCCCGTTGCGCGCGCCCCGTCCCCGGCTTGCGGCCAGCGAAGGCTCGCCGCCTTTGGAGCGTGCATGATCACTCTGGATTCCTCTTTCCACCATGGCGATTGCGGGCAGATTTCGCGCCGCGACTTCCTGCGCGGCGCGGCCGCGACGGGCGCCGGCATCGTGCTGTCGCGCGTCGCACTCGACGCGTGGGAGCCCGCGCTCGCCGCCGCCGCGGAGACCGCGCTGCCCGCGGTCAGCTCGTTCCTGACGCGCGACCAGGTCTCTGACCTGCTCAAGATCGGACGCTCCAGGGGCGCGGCGTTCGCCGAGGTCTACGGCGAGTACACGATCAACACCGCGTTCGTAGTCGACGAGGGCGAGCTCAAGCGCGTGTCGTACGGCATCCTCTCGGGCGTCGGCGTGCGCGTGCTCGACGGCGAGGTGTGCGGCTATGCCTATGCCGACGAATACGGCATGCCCGCGCTGCGCGAGGCCGCGAAGATCGCGGCCGCGGTCGCCTCGAAGACCGCGGCCGGCGCGCCCAGGGCGTTCGCGGTCTCGAAGGCGGTCGCGCCGTTCACGCTCTCGCGCCCGGCGCCCCTGTTCTCGAGCGAGCTCCAGAAGATCGACCTCGCGCTGCGCGCCAACGCGGCCGCGCGCGCGAAGGACCCGCGCATCAAGCAGGCGCAGGTCACGCTCGGCGACTCGGCGAAAGCGATCCTGGTGGCCAACAGCGAAGGCCTGTGGGTCGAAGATCGGCAGTTCATCTCGCGCATCGCGGTGCAGGCGACGGCGATCGACGGGACGAACCGCCAGAACGGCGTGGGCATCTCGGGCGGCTCGGTCGACGCCGACTACTACGAGCGCGTGCAGACGCCCGAGCAGACCGGCACGCGCGCCGCCGAGGCCGCGGTCGCGCTGCTCTCGGCGGTGGACGCGAAGGCGGGCTCCTACCCGGTCGTGATCGCTCCGGGCTGGGGCGGCGTGCTCGTGCACGAGTGCTTCGGCCACTCGCTCGAGGGCGACGGCATCCGCAAGAAGACGTCGATCCGCGAGCACCAGTTCGGGCAGAAGGTGTGCTCGGACATCGTCGACATCTACGACGACTCGACGGTGCCGAACTCGCGCGGCTCGTTCAAGGTCGACGACGAGGGCACACCCTCGCAGAAGACCCATGTGGTCGAGAGGGGCGTGCTCAAGGACTACCTGTGGGACCGCCTCAACGCCCAGCTCACCGGCAACAAGAGCACGGGCAACGGGCGGCGCAACAGCTACCGCGACTTCCCGATCCCGCGCATGACGAACACCTACATCGCGGGCGGCACGTCGAACCCGGACGACCTGCTGGGCTCGGTCAAGAACGGCGTTTACTGCAAGAACATGGGCGGCGGCTCGGTCAACCCGGCCGACGGCAACTTCTCGTTCGCCGTCACCGAGGCCTACCTGATCGAGAACGGCAAGCTCACCTCGCCGGTCAAGGACGTCACGCTCACCGGCAACGCAGCGAACGCGATGCTTGCGGTCGAGGGACTCGGCAACGACCTCGACATCGACCAGTGCACCGGGTCGTGCGGCAAGGACGGGCAGTTCAAGCCCGTCGGCGTCGGACAGCCCACGGTCCTGTTCTCCGAGATGACCGTGGGAGGCACCCGTGGCTGACGCGACTTCGAAGACGGGAGCCGCGCTGGTTTCGGCGGCGGAGACGGCGGTCGCTGCGGCGATCAAGTCGGGCGCGCAGCAGGCCGACGTGCTGATCGAGTCGGGCAACGCGTTCCGTGTCGATGTGCACCAGGGCAACATCGAGAACCTCAAGCAGTCCCAGTCGCGCGGGCTCGGCCTGCGCGTGTTCGTCGATCACAAGGTCGCGCTGGTCTATACCTCGGACCTGCGGCCTGCCGCGCTCAAGGACCTCGCCGAGCGCGCGGTGACGCTCGCCAGGAAGAGCACGGCCGATCCGTTCGCGGGCCTGCCGGAGACGCCGCCGGCGAGCGCCGGGGACGAGGTCTCGCTGCAGCTCTTCGATCCGGCCGTGCCCGCCCTCTCGGCCGAGAAGCGCATCGCGATGGCGAAGGAGATCGAGGCCATCGCGCTCGGCTACGACAAGCGCATCCTGCGCTGCGACGGCTGCTCGGTGCAGAGCGAGCTGGGCGAGACGGTGCTGGCCAGCTCCGCCGGACCGACGCTCCACTACCGCGGCACGTCGGTCGGCGCGTTCGTCAATCCGCTCGCGGCCGACGGCGAGCGCCAGCAGTCGGGCGGCTTCGGGGATTTTCAGCGCGCGCTGGCGAAGCTGCGCACGCCCGAGGCGATCGGCAGGGAGGCGGGCCGTCGCGCGGTGGCGCGCATCGGCGCGCGCAGCGTGCCGGCGCAGAAGGTGCCCGTGATCATGCACCCCGACGTCGCCGGCAATTGGCTTGCGAACATGTACGCCGCGTTCTCCGGCGAGCAGGCGTTCAAGAAGACCTCGTTCCTGACCGAGAAGCTCGGGCAGAAAATCGCGTCCGACCTGGTCACGCTGGTCGACGACGGCGTGCTCGCGGGCGGCGTGAGCACCGGGCCGTTCGACGGCGAAGGCATCCCCTCGCAGAGGAACGTGCTGATCGATCAGGGCGTGATGAAGATATTCGTCTACAACGCCTACTGGGCGCGCAAGGCGAAGGCGAAGTCGACGGGCAGCGCGACGCGCGCCTACCAGGGCACGCCGGGCATCGGTCCCAAGAACCTGTACATCGCGAACGGCAAGTCGTCCCTCGAGGCGATCCTGAAGTCGGTCGACCGGGGGTTCTACATGATCGACCAGGGCGCGTTCGGGTTCAACCCGACGAGCGGTACGTACTCCTACCAGGCCGCCGGGTTCTGGGTCGAGGGCGGCACGATCGCGTTCCCGGTGGACGAGATCACGTGCGCCTCGACCACGCTCGACATGCTGGCGGGGATCTCGATGGTCGGCAACGACCTCGAGTTCAATGGCGGGATCAACGCGCCGACGCTCAAGATCAACGAGATGACGGTCTCCGGGAAGGCAAGCTCGGGGTAGGCCCCCCCGGCCGTTCCATGAACCGCCACCGCACCTGCCCGTTCAACTCCCCGCCCACCATCAACGAGAACGCGGTCAGGTAGAGCCAGGTCATGAGCACGAGGAACGCGCCGAGCGTCCCGTAGAGCTTGTCCATGTGGCCGTAGAGCGCGAGGTAGCGGTCGAACCCGAATCCGATCGCGACCCACATCGCGCCGAACAGGATCGCGCCGGGCACCGTCCAGCGCCACGACACGCGCGGCAGCGCGGGCGCGATCGAATACAGCCCGAGCGCGATGAAGAACGCCACCAGGAAGTACGACGGCCAGCGCGCCCAGCCGAACAACACCGGCAGGCTCGGGTTGCCGGGGATGGTCCTGAGCGCGTTCTTCACCAGCGAGGACCCGACGACGAGGATCTCGAACCCGGTGACGAGGCCGAAGCCGACCGCGATCACGAGCACCGCCGCGAGGATGCGGCGGTACCAGAACGGGCGCACCTCGGTGACGCGGTACGCCTTGTTGAGTCCGCCCATGATCACGTCGATGCCGTTCGACGCGACCCACAGCACGCCGAGCAACCCGAGCCCGAGCACCGGCGCGGTGCCGCGCGAGAGCGCCTGGCGCATCGAGGACAGCGTGGTGTCGACCAGCACGTGCGTGTCGCCGGGCGTCGCGCGCTCGATCAGCCACCCGAGGCTGGTGAGAAATCCCGGGTTCGCGCCGAGCGCGATCAGCAAGCCGATGATCACGAACAGGCCCGGGAACAGCGCGAAGATCCAGTGGTACGCGATCTGCGTCGCGAGGCCATGGCAGTCGTCGTCGACCACGCCCTTGAGCGTCCCGACGAGCGACTTCCAGATCGCATTCACGGGCGGGTGAGCGGGGCCGCGCAGCGGATCAGGATCCGGCGCGCAGGTAGTCGACGGCGTTCGCGCGCTGGCGGGCGATCGCGGCGCCGGCATCCTTCGCCTCGGCGAGCACGATCGCGCGAATGGATTCGAAGCGGTACGAGCGCGTGGCGTCGCGGCCGACCTCGTTGAAGATCGCGCGCGCGGCGGGGAGGTCGCCCCTGGTCAGCAGCGCCTCGGCCAGGATCGACGCCGCGATGACGTCGTCGCCTGCAACCTTTCGCATCGCGCGCAGGTTGCCGATCGCGTGCTCGAGGTCGCCGGCGACAAACTGCGCCTCGGCCAGTGAACGGATCACGACCGGGTCGCCGTTCGTTGCCTCGGCCGCGGCCTCGGCGGCGATCACGGGCAGGCCGGGCGCACCGCCCGAGATGCGGGTCACGCGCGACAGCCAGTAGAGTGCGGCGCCGCGCCTTTCCTTGTCGCGGCCCGCCTGATAGAGCTTGTCGCCGGCGAGCGCGAACTCGCCCAGCTCGATCAGGACTTCCGCCTGCTCGAGCTCTGGCGAAGACCATGCCGGCACCGCAGCCGCCGCGCCCGCGCGGGCAGTGCGCGCGAGCCCCATTGCGGGATTCAGGCGGCGCGCCTCCTCGAACGCGAGCGCCGCGCGCGCGGTGTCGCCCTCGGCGCGCGCGATGCGGCTCGCGAGCAGCGGCGTCAGCCAGTTGTCCGGGTCGATGAGACGCAGGCGGCGCAGCTCGCGCCACGCCTCGGTGGTGTCGCGCCTGGCGAGCAACTCGAGCGCGCGGTTGTAGCCCGGGTCATACGACGCGGTGTCGGCCGCGACCGCGAGCCCGAAGAACACGAGCGCCGAATCCCGGTCGCCGAGCGCGCGGCGAGCGAGGCCGGCCTCGGTGAGCCACACCGTCTGCGGCCTGAGCGCGACCAGTTGACGGAGCGTTTCCTTCGCGGCCTTCGGGTCGCCCATGCCGCGCTGGGCGGTGGCGAGCATCTGCTGCGCGCTGAAGTCGTTCGGCACCTGCCCGAGGTGGAGCTCGAGCGCCCTGCGCGACGCCGGGTAGTCGCCTGCGGTCATCTGGAAACCGAGGTGCGCGGAGTACCAGATCAGCGAGCGGCCCTCGTCGAGCTCCAGGGTGCGCGCGCGCCCGATCGACGCTTCGGCCTCGGGGAACTCGCAGCGCGTCCAGTGATAGATGAACTCGGTGTAGTACGAGCTGGCATAGCCCGAGTCCGCGGCGAACGAGTAGCGCAGCGCCTGCAGGCCCTGCTCCTCCAGTCCGAGCTGCATGAGCGAGACCTGCGCCAGCCGGTTCCACAGCGCGGGCTGCTCTGGCGCGAGCGCGGCGGCCTGCTCGAACGCGTCGCGCGCCTTGCGGGGATCGCCGAGCCGGAGGTAAAGCGTTCCGACCTGGTCGTAGATCTCCCCCGCGAGCGAATCGCGCCGGGCGGCCTCGTGCGCGGCCTCGAGCGCACCCATCACGTTATTCAGGCGAAGGCGGCTCGCCACGCGCTTGAGTTCGATCTGCGCGGCGGCATTCGCCTTGTAGTGCGCTCCGGGAATCTCGGACTTGAAGATGGTGGCCCGCGCCGCCCTCGGCGCAAGGGCGCACGTGAGGACGATCACGATCGCGAGCAATCGAGCATGGAAGCGGCGCATGGATTCCTATCGCAGGAGAAGCGGGCGCACGTCGGCCCGGTAGAGGTTCACGGCGCCGCCGGTCTCGTAGACCAGGCGACGGCTGTCGGACGACCAGTTCGCGTGCGCATCCTGCCCACGCGGATTCGTGACGAGGGCGCGCGGCGCGCCGCCCTTCGCATCCATGATCCACAGGTCCAGATTCCCCTGGCGCTGGCGGGTGAACACCAATTTCGTGCCGTCGGGCGACGCGGCCGGCTGCGTGTCGGCGAAGCCTGGCGTGTCGTCGCTCGTCCACGGCGTCGAGGCACCGCCACTCGCGGGAACACGCCAGATCGTGACGCCGTTCCCAGCGGGTGCGGCGAAATAGATGAACGCGCCGTCGGGCGACCAGGCCGGCGTCTGCGGCGCGCCCTCGGCGACCGTGACCAGGCGCAGGCGACGCCCCACGCCCTCGATCACCCAGATCGCGGTGACGCCGGCGCGGTTCGAGGCGAACGCGACCGCGCGACCGTCGCGCGACCACGAGGGCGCGGCGTCGCGCGTCGCCTGCTCGACGCCGGCCAGCTCGGATGGCGTGAGCGCGCCCAGGTCCTCGCCCTCGGCATCCGTGAGCGCGAGCGTGGCGATGTTCAGCCCTGTAACGCGGTGGACGTAGACGATCTGGCCGCTCGCCTTCGCGGCGTCGGGCTCGACGTCCTCGCCGGGGCCCTGCGTGAGCTGCTTCGCCGGGCCGCTGCGGGCCTCGCCCGAGGCGGCCATGATCCAGATGCGTGATCCGCCGACCCGCGGCGAGGCGAACGCCACCCGCGTGTCGTCACCGAGGTACGAGGGCTCGCGGCTGTCGAACAGCGAGGACGAGAGCGTGTCGGCGTGGCCGCCCCCGGCATCGATCGCGGCGATGGTCCAGGGGTCCTGGCGCTCGAACCACAGGGTGTGGCCGTTCGGCGCCCACGCCGGGTGGCCGAGCGGCTGGAAGCTCGCGCTCACCGGGCGCCAGGCGCCGAGCGAGGGCGGCGACTTCGTGTCGTGCGCGCCCAGGCGGGCGATCCACACGTTGTCCGCGCCCGTCGAGTCGGAGGTGAACGCGAGCCACTTGCCGTCCGGCGAGAGCGCGGGGTCGCGCTCGCTCGCCGCGGTGAACGTCAGTCGCACCGGCGCACCGCCGGCCCGCGCGACCCACCACAAGTCCCCGCGCTGCGCGAAGACGAGCGACTCGCCCTTCCTGCCCCACGTCGGATGGGAGGGCGCCTCGCCGGGACCGGCGTCGAACAGCGGGCGGACCGTCTGATCGGACAGGCGTTGCTCGCTCAGCGTCCAGGTGGACTCGCCCCGCGCGACGTACGCCACCGACAGGCCATCGGGCGAGTAGACCGCGTCGCGCACGTCCTTGCCCTTGATGCCGAGCGGGCGGGCAACGTTCCAACCGTCCGGATAGATCGCCGTCGGCTGCACCCTCTGGTCCGCGACGACGACGAGAGCCTGCCCCTGCCCCGTCGCCGAATCCGCGCGGGTGAACAGCAGGCGCTTGCCGTCGCGCGTCCAGGAAGGGCGCGAGACGGCTCCTGGCCCGGTGTCGAGCGGGCGGGGGGGCCTGCCGTCCTCGATCGCGAGCACGAACAGGCGGGGCGCCCCGTTGCCGCGATCGCTCACGAATACGAGCGACTTGCCATCGGGGGAAATCGCCGCCTCGCCGTCATACGATGCATCGGCCCAAAGCTCCTTCGTGGCGGGCAGCGTCCCGGGCACGTACGACCCGCACCCCGCCAGCGGGAGTGCGAGCGCCGGCAGCAGCGCGAGCACCGCAAACGCGACAGCCCGCCCTGACGCGGCGGGCTGTGGCGGGATGGATTTCGAGGGCACGAGCACGGGGCTCAGGTCTGGAACGACTTGCCGCAGCCGCATCCGCCCTTCGAGTTCGGATTGTTGATGGTGAAGCCCTCGTGGCCGATCTCTTCCTTGAAGTCGATTTCGGCGCCCTGGAGGAGCGGCAGGCTTTCGCCGTCGACCAGCAGCTTGACGCCATGCGCCTCGAACACCTGGTCGCCCTCGGCGGCCTCGTCGAAGATCATGTCGTACGAGTAGCCCGAGCAGCCGCCGGGCACGACGCGGATGCGCAGCCCCTTGTCCTCGGCCTTTTCCTCGATCAGGATGGCGCGCAGCTTGTCCGCCGCGGTATCGGAGATTGTCACCATGGAATGCCGACCGCCTTTCTCGTGATTCGCGTGCGCCGATCCGGGCGGCCCCTGCCGCGCCGGTCGCGCTCCAAGACAAGCCAAGGATAGCGGCCCGGCGCGCACGCTGTCAATGCGGGCGGGCTGGAGTTAGCTCTCGTGCGCACAAAGAGTTAACGGGTATGATAAGGAGCCATGGAGCTTTCGATCGTCGTCGTCACCCATCGCCACCGGGACGCCATCGGGGCCTGCCTCGACTCGTTGCCGGCCGCCTGCGCGGGGCTGGAGTACGAGGTGATCGTGGTCGACAACGCCTCCGGGGACGGTTTGGTGGAGGAACTCGCCCGGACCCGGCCCGACATGCGGACGATCGCGAGCCCGGACAACGAGGGCTTTGCCCGGGGCGTCAACCGGGGGCTGGCGATCGCCCGGGGAGCCTGCCTGGCGCTGCTCAACCCGGACACGGTCGTGGCACCGGGGGCGTTCTCGGCGCTGACCCGGTTCGTCCAGGCCCACCCGGACGTCGGGATCGCCGGCCCGAAGAACGTCGGCCCCGAGGGCGACCTCCAGTACTCTTGCCGTCGCTTCCCGACGCTCTGGACGGGGTTGTTCAACCGTTACTCGCTGCTCACGCGGCTCTTCCCGCACAACCGCTGGACGCGCGACTACCTGATGCTCGACTTCGACCACGCGACGACCCGGGACGTGGACTGGCTCTCGGGCGCGTGCATGGTGGCACGCCGCGACGTGGTCGAGCGCGTCGGCCCGCTCGACCCGGCGTTCTTCCTCTTCAATGAGGACGTCGACTGGTGCCGCCGCATGCACGCCGCGGGCCTGCGCGTGATGTACCTCCCCGAGGCGAGCGTGACCCACGCGATCGGCGCGTCGAACGGCGCGGTCCCGCTCTGGCTGATCTGGCGCCGGCACAGGGGCATGCGGCGCTACTACCACAAGCACCACCCCGGCCCATGGCCGCTCATGGCGCTGATCGATCTCGGTATCCTCGCGCGCTGCCTGGCGCAGATGGCGATCAACCCGTGGCGCGCGCTCGCGCCGAGGCGCTCATGACCTTCCCGCTCTGGTGGGCGTTCGGGCTGGCGTTCACCGCGGGCGTGCTCGGCCTCGCGATCACGCCCATGGTGCGGCGCGCGTCGCTGCGCGCGGGCTTCGTCGACCTCCCCGGCGAACGCAAGGTGCACGCCGAGCCCATGCCGACGGGCGGCGGGTTCGCGGTCGCGCTCGCGTTCCTCGCGGTGTTGTGGGCCTCGAGCCTGCTGCCCGGCGCGCCGCCGACGCAGGCGCTGCTCGCGATCACGCTCGTCGGCTTGATCGCGCTCGCGCTCGGCTGGCTCGATGACCGCGTCGGCCTGCCGGCGTGGTTCAAGGTGCTCGTGCAGGCGGGCTGCGGGTTGCTGTTGCACTCTTTCGGCTTCGGCGTCGACCAACTCTCGAACCCGTTCGGCGGTGCGCCGATCCAGCTCGCGGGCATCGGCGTGTTCGTCGACGTGGTGTGGGTGTTGGCGATCACGAACGCGATCAACCTGATCGACGGCCTCGACGGCCTCGCCGGCGGCGTGGTCGCGATCTCGACCACGGCGCTGATCGCGGTGGCCTCCAACCACGCCGACGGATCGGTGGTGTGGGTGGGCGCGATCCTGGTGGGTGCGACGCTCGGCTTCCTGCGCTCGAACTTCCCGCCCGCGAAGATCTTCCTGGGCGACACCGGCAGCCAGTTCCTCGGCATGATGATGGCGTCGCTCGCGCTGCTCGAGAACAACAAGGGCACCGCGGCGGTCACGCTGCTGCTGCCGATCGTGGCGATGGGCGTGCCGCTCGTCGACTCGGCGCTCGCGTTCGTGCGCCGCCTCGGGCGCGGGGGCCGCATCTTCCGCGCGGACCAGGAGCACCTGCACCACCGCCTGCTGCACCTCGGCCTGACGCAGAAACAGGCCGTCTCGCTCATGTACTTCGCGTGCGCCTACCTGGGGATCGCCGCCTACGTGCTGTCGCTGCTGCAGCGGCGCGCGGTGCTGCTCGTGCTGATCCTGCTCGCGATGGGGCTGTGGCTCGCGCTCGAAACGCTCCGCTTCATCGACCGGCGGACGATGCGGGATCGCTGACCGTCGCCCGACCGCCCGTCCACGCCGGGCACACCGGCTTGTACTCGCACCACGAACACAGCGGCGTCACGCGCGCGGGCAGGTTGTTCTCCGCAGTCGCGCGCTCGATCTTCTCGATCAACGAGATCATGTCGGCGCGCAACTGGCGCAGCTGGTCGGGCGAGCGCACCGACACCAGCATGCGGTCGTGCGCGAGGTAGTGCCAGACCAGGCGCATCGATTTCACGTCGGGGAGCTGCAGCGTGACCGCCATCTGATAGAGCGCGAGCTGGCGGTCGCGATCGACGTCGGCCTGCGACGGGATGCGACGCGACGTCTTGTAATCGTGGATCTCGTAGTGCCCGTTGCCGAGGTCGACCAGCCGGTCGATGTAGCCCTGCAGGTGCAGGTCGCGCTCGGGAGCGAGCGGATAGGTGACGAGCACCTCGGCCCCCACCGTGCGCCCGCGGTCGAACGGGTCGTGCTTCCGGTAGTAGTTCGTCAGGCAGCGCTCGGCGATCAGGTGATAGCCCGCGATCGTCTCGCCGGTGCGCACGATGTGGATCGCCTCGCTCCACTCGCGGTCCCATGCCATGCGGAAATGGTCGAGGATCTCGGAGAGCGTCGGCTTGTAGCCCTCCCCCACGCGCACGTACAGGAATTCGAGCGCCTCATGCACGCGCTTGCCGAGGAACGCCTCGATGCTCTCGCGCGGCGCGACCGGGACCTGGTCGACGTAACGCAGCCGGTACTGCATCGGGCAGTTCTCGTAGGCATTGAGCCGCGAATTCGAGAAGGTGGGCATGGCCCCGGAGTTTATGGCTCGGACCGCGATTTCACAAGGGCGCGGGGCCGCCGTTTGTTAACCTCGCGCGCGCCATGACCGACCAGCCGAAAGCCGACCTGCTCACGCGCCTGACCCGTCTCGACCGGCGCTGGATCTTCCTCGCGATGTTCGTCGTCGTGCTCGTGCCGCTCCTGCGGCCGGTCAAGCTGCCGCTCGCGATCAGCGGCCCGGCGCGCCGCTATCACGACGCGATCGAGTCGATCCCCGACGGGTCGATCGTGATCATGCCGTTCGAATACGACCCCGCGTTCACCGCCGAGGTCCACCCCATGGCGGTCGCGACGCTGCGCCGCCTGCTCGAGAAGAACGTCGGCGTGATCACGGTGACCATGCAGCCGGCCGGCCCGCCGATGGCCGACCGCGCGTTCGCCGAGGTCGGTCCGCCGCTCGGCAAGAAGTACGGCGTGGATTTCGTCAACCTGGGCTACAAGAGCGGCAACGAGGTCGTGGTGCTCGCCATGGGCGCGAGCATCCGAAACACGTTTCCCAACGACACGCAGGGCACGCCGCTCACCAGCCTGCCGCTCATGGACCGCATCGACCGCCTGGGGGACGCAAAGATGGTGGTCGAGATCGCGGCCACGAGCGCGGCCCCGATCTGGGTGCAACAGGCGCAGGGGCGCTTCCATGTGCCGCTGGTCGCAGGGCTGACGGGCGTGATGGCGCCGGATTTCTTCCCCTACCTCCAGTCGGGCCAGGTGCGCGGCCTGCTCGGCGGCATGGCGGGCGCGGCCGAGTACGAGACGCTGCTCGGCCACGCGGCCACCGCGACGCGCGGCATGGACGCGCAGTCGCTCGCGCACCTCATGATCGCCGCGCTGATCCTGCTCGGCAACGCACTGTGGTACATCGGGCTTCGGCGTGCGCGGGGGAGCAAGCCGTCCACGCACGCGCTGGTGCTCGTCGTCGCGTTCGCCTGCGTGGGCAGCCTCGCCGGTTGCGGCGGCGCTCCGGCGGCGAAGCACGCGGGAAGCGCGGCCGCCGCCCCCGACTCGTCGCGCCAGGGCAAGGTGTTCGTCCAGACGTTCGAAGACGGTCCCGTGGACGAGATCCGCCTCGTGCGCGACACCTCCGGCGGCATCGTGGCGCAGGGCGCGACCGGTTTCCCCGACGGGACGAAGGTCACCGTCGCGCTGCAGCGCCTGCGCGCGGCCGGCAAGGGCGCAGCGGGCGAGCCCCAGTACGACGCGGTCGCGACCTCGACCGCGCTCGTGACGCTCGGGCGCTTCACGACACAGCCGCTCGTGCCGCTGTCGGGCCCGCTGCCGCAGGGCGTGGTCCGCGTGCGCCTGATGGCATCGTTCGGACCCGGACAGCAGAACGACGAAGTGCAGAGCGCGAGCGCCCACGGGCGCCGCTACGACGGCCCCGACATGCACGCCGTGGGCAACGACTACGCCGTGTACGAAACAACGCTGGAGGCACCCCTGTGACGACCCGATCCGACAAGCTCGTGCTGCGCGCGATGCGCAAGGGCGAGGAGGAGGAACTCGCCGGGAGCGGCTTTCGCTCCTTCCGCTCGGGCGAGCGCGAGCTGTGGCTGCGCAACGTGTTCAAAGACAACCCCTACCTCGCGACCGACGACACCCTGGTCGTGACCATCGGCGGGAAGATCGCGGGCCATGCCTCCGGCTACCGGTTTTCGATGAGCCTGATGGGCAAGGACGTGCCCGTGCGCGGGATCGCCGCCGTCGCGGTCACGCCCGAGTTTCGTCGGCGCGGCGTGGCCGACGCGCTGTTGGTCGGGCTCCACCGCCAGATGAAGCGCCGCGGCGAGGCCCTGTCGATGCTTTACGCGTTCCGCATGTCGTTCTATCGCAAGTTCGGCTACGGCGTGGTCGAGTGGGTGGACCACGCGCGGGTCGCGCCGTCCCGGCTGCCGGCCTCGCTGCTGCGGCGCAACGTGCGGCACCTCGAACGCCCCGCCGACCAGCCGCTGGTCCGCCGCCTCTACGAGAAGTCGCGCGCTCTCGGCACGGGCGCATTCGTGCGCAAGGATGCGTGGTGGGACATCCGCGTGTGGCCGCGCGTCAATGAGGGCGTGGTCTACACCAACCCGCGCACGAAAAAGCCGGAGGGTTACGCGCTGTACGAGGTGCCAGTCGATCCGCCGTATCCCCGCCAGCAGGCGCAGATCCGCGAGTTGGTCGCGCTCACGCCCGATGCCTTCCGCGGGCTGCTCGGTTACTTCGAGGCGCTCGGCGACCAGTTCAAGATGATCGAACTCACGTTGCCGAGGGGCCAGGCGAGCGGGCTATTGCGCGACTTCGAGTACCTCGGCGCGCCCGAGTCCCTGCGCATGTTCCAGACCACCGGGCTCGCCGCCGGGGGCGCGATGCTCCGCCTGGTCGACGTGGCGGAGGCGTTCGCGCTCCACCCCGGTCCCGCGGCCAACGGCGCGCGCGGCAGGATCGGGCTCGACCTCGAGGACCCCGTGTTCCCCGCGCACACGCGCGGCCTCGACATCACGTTCGGCGCCCGGGGCGCGCGCGTGACTCCCGGCCGTGCCGCGAGGGACCGCGTCACACTACCGGTGGCGAGCCTGGCGCAGGTCTACATGGGGGGAGCGTCGGCGCGGTTGCTGCTGGCGCAGGGGTTGGCGACGGGCAGCACGCGGGCGGCGGAGAAGCTCGACCGGGCGTTCGAGGGACCACCCGCGTTCCTCGGGATCATGAACGGGTTCTAGCGCATCGCGGCAAAATGAAGAGCGCCGGACCCCGCGAGGGATCCGGCGCTGTTTTCGTTCCGGCCTGGTTGGGCACTACCGCGGAGCAACCACGCAGGTCAGGCCGAGCGAAATGTTGAGGTAGTTGCGGGGCTTGGTCTCGCCTTCCTTGTCCAACTTGGAGATCGACTGGTACGTGCCGCGCACGTCCCAGTGCATCGTCTCGGAGCCGTGCAGGCCGATCTGGAGACCGCCCTGCCAGCCGAACTGATTTCCGGACGGGCCAAGCTCGCGACGAGGCTTGGAGAGCATACCGCCGACGAACGGCGTCAGGTGCAGTCCACCGTGATTGCGCACAAGACGTCCGATGCCGAGGTTCATGCCATAGGACATCACGTCGTAGCCGTCCAAGGTGCCGCTGTAGGGCTGGTCCGGCTTGCCCTCGATGCGCTCCATGAACGGCTCGAGGCTGAACGCCTTGCTGAACGCCATCGGAAACCGGACGCCCATGTTGTTGCCAGCCTTGGATTCATTCGTGAACTTCTTCTGACCGCCCGTCGGGATTCCCACACCGCCAAACGCACCGATCCCGATCACGGAATCGGCCGCGGCCACGCTCACCGTCAGGGCCAGCAAGACGGGTACCATTAGTATCGCGTGTCGCATTCATTCCTCCTTGTCGAAGCACTTGCGCATCCCTACGAGTGCGCGTGTGTCTGCGCCGCCGGGGCGGGGACCCACGGACCCCTCACAATCACCGCGAATCCACGAAATTGTCAAGTGTTGCGGCGATGGCCGTTTGGCGCGAGGTCGATCAAGGCCACGGAATCCGCGAACCACGCGGGTTCGGAGGCACGGGCGGCCTCGATTTTGGCACGATGGCATGTCATCAGAACGATCTGGTGCCCGGCGCGCACGGCCTCGGCCAGTGTACGGAAAAGGCGCATTGTTCGATCCTCGTCGCTCGAGGCGAGTGGATCGTCGAGCACGAGCGGGAGCTTCTCGCCGCCGCGCGCGAGGTATTCGCAGATCGCGAGCCGCAGCGCGAGGCTCACCTGGTCCCGCGCGCCGGCCGACAGCGCCTGGTCGAGCCGGGCCTGCGTCAGGCGCTCCCCCGCGAGCGCGAGCGACAGCTCGAGACGGTCGGAGATCTGGAAGCTCTGGTGGGTCAGGCCGAAGCGCGTGAGCAATTCGTCGACGCGGCCGGACAGGCTCTCGGACCAGCGCGCGTGCGTCTCGCGCGCGACGGTCTGAAAGCGCTCGCGCGCCAGCTCAACCGACTCCTTGAAGCGCTTCGCGCGTTCGAGCGCGACCTGGAAGATGTCGCGCTCGCCGATCAGGCGCGCGATGCGATTGGAGGCGTCGCGCTCGCGCCCGCCGACCCGCGCGACCAGGTCGAGACGTTCGCGGCGCACCCCCGCAAGCTCGCGTTCGAGCGCGGCCGGGTCGGCCGCCGCAGCGCTGGCGATCTGCGGGCCCGCCTCGCCCGCCTTCTCGATCAGGCCCTTGAACTTCGCGATCTCGGCCTCGTGCGCGGCGCGGGTGGCGGCGTCGAGCGTGCGCGCCTCGAGCGCGGGCAGAAGCTCGCCCTCGAGCGCGGTGAGCCGTGCGTGGTCCTTCCCCCGCGCGTCCGCGCGCGCCGCCAGCTGTGCGGCGTCCGGAGCCGGCCCGGCTCCGGAGTCGAGCCCGAGCGCCCGCGCAACCGCGACGATCTCGGCTTCCGCGGCCTCGAGGCGCTTCCCGGCCTCGTCCTCCTGCGCGCTGATCTTGCGCTCCACCTGGTCGAGCGCGCGGGCCCGCGTGCGCGCGTCGAGCACGGCGCCGATGCCCTGGCGGAGGCGCGCGATCGTCTCATGCGGAGCCAGGTCCTCGGCCATGGCCGCGCGTTGCGCCCAGCCCCGAACCGACGCCGCGGCCGCCGCCTCGGCCTGCGTGGAACGCGCGCGGTCCTCCTCGAGCCAGCCCATGCGCTGGCTCTCGACCGTGAGGCGGAGGTGCTCGCCGTGTTCGCGCAGCAGGCCCGTGACGTCCTCGAAGCCGAGGCGCCTGGCGAGTTGCTCGAGCATCTCCTCGCGCTCGCGCCGCCGCGTCTTGAGCTCGCCGAGGCGGCGCTGCGCATCGAGCATGAGCTTGAGCGCCTCAGCGCGCTCGTGCTTGAGGTGCGACGCGCTCTGCAGCAGCAGAAGGATCGCCGCCGCGAGAGCGATCAGCGTGGCGCCCAGTCCGACGAAGCTCTCGACCACGTGCGCATTGATCGCGAGCCACACCGAAGCGCCCCCGGCAATCAGGCCGACCACGCCTGCCGCAAGGCCGATGCCGCGCAAGCGCGCGCGCGCCGAGGCGATCTGGTCGATCACCGCCGAGGCACCGGACTGCGCGTGCTGGGCGTTCTCGCCGTCGACGACGATCGCCTGCGTCTGCGCCGGGTACTGCGTGAGCAGCGTCTTGTCCTCGCCCGTCAGTACGCCGAAGCGCGCGCTCAGCTCGGCCACACGCTCGAGCGAGACGCCGCGCGCCGCCAGTTCCTTCTCGAGCTCGGCGCGCTTCTCGGCCGCGACCCGGACCTGCTCCTTGACGCGGTCGAGCTCGCGCTCGAGGCCGGCCAATTCCTCGATGTGGCCGGGCTCGGCCCACGCAAGCCGGTCGTAGGTCGCGAGCGCGGTCTCGATCTCGAGCCGCGGCGCGCCCAGGTCCTGCTGGCGGCTCTGGGTGAGCGCGTCGAGCGTGCGCTGCGCGGTCTCGCGTTCGGCCTGCGCCTGGCTGAGCCGCTGGCCGGCATCGCGCGGAAACGCGCGCGCCGGCTCGAGGCGCGTCAGCTCCTCGCGCCACTGCGCGAGTTGCTCGTGATCGCGCACGTCGCGCGCGAGCGCCTGCTCGAGCTCGGCCAGGCGCTGCCGCGCGCCGGCGCGTCGCGCGTCCTCGAGCGCGTGGCCGAGGCGGGTCTCCTCCTCTTCGAGGTCGGCGAGGCGAGAGAGCGTCTCGGCGAGCTGCGCGCGGTCGCTCTCGGCCGCGGTGAGGTCGGTCGCCGTCGCCGCGAGGCCGACGCCGAGCTTCTTGATCTCGTTCTGGATCATGCCGGTCTGGGCGTGGCCCTTGTAGCTGCGCAGCGCATCGTCGAGCACCTGCATCGCGCCCGCCGACGAGGCATCGCCGGTGACGCTCGAGGCCATGCCGTCGAGCAGCGCCGTGAGCGATCCATCGGGGCGCACGTCGTCGCCGCCGAGCCGCGTCGGGCCGGCCTGCAGCCACAGCGCGGTGCGCGCAAACTGCTCCGGGCCGCTCAGGCCGAGCAGCTCCTCGCCCACCTTGTACTCGCCCGAGCCGTGGCGGAAGTCCTCGGTCGCGTCGCGCCCGTTCTCGAGCACGGTCAGCTTGTTGTTGCCGAAGTGCCGGTTGATGACGTAGCGCTTGCCGCGCACGTCGAACTCGAGTTCGAGCGCGTAGGGCCGCCCGTTCCATGGCTTGTAATGGTCGAACGGGGTCGCCCGGCCATCGCGATACGAGCGCTTGTCGGACTCGAGGCCGAACAGCGCGGCCGTGATCGCGGAGGCGAGCGTGGTCTTGCCGAGCTCGTTCTCCCCGACCAGCAGGTTGATGCGCGCGGGATCGAACTGCCACTCGCCGTGCAGGCCGCCGAAGCCCTCGACGCGGAGCCGGCGCAGGATCATCGCGCCTCGCCCTCGGGCGGCATGGCCGCATTGCCGGCGGGCGACGACGCGGGCGTCACCGCGCCGGCGCTGTCGGCCGTGAACTCGTAGCGCGGCGCGACGTCGCCCAGCTTGAGCGCGTCGAGGCCGTAGTAGAGCGCGGCTTCGAGCACACGCTTCTTCGCGGGATCGCTGGTCTGGTCCATCTCCGCGAGCAGCGACCGCGCGAACCGCTCCTCGGTCGTGCGCGGCTCGCCGCGGCGATAGATCGAGAGGTCGTAATCGGGCCGCAGGCCGGAGGCGTCGATCTTGAGCCAGAACCAGCGCGCGGCCTCGTCGTCGGCCTTGGGCCTCAAGTCGAGGCCCGGGCGGGTGCGGCCGGTGAGCGTGACGATCACGAGGTCGTCCTTGCCCACGAGCGCGGTCTCGAGCGCCTCGTCGATGCGCGTCTTGAGGCCCTCGGGCGAGCCCACGCCCGCGGCCGAGACCTCGAGGCGATGGAGGCGCCGGCGATCCAGTTCGAGCGGCTCGAGCTCGACGCGGCGGTGGAGCCCGTTGTGCTCGACGGTGACCACCTGCACGTGGCGTGGCCCGGTCTCGTCGATGGCGAGCGCGATCGGCGAGCCCGCATAGGCCGCGCGTACGACGCCCTCGCCGTCCAGGATCTGCGCGGGGCGGTGATAGTGCCCGAGCGCGGCGTAGTCGGCGCCCCAGGCGAGCAGCTCTTCGTCGTTGAACGGTGCGGTCACGCGCTTGCCCGGCGGCAGCGAGCCATCGCGCGAGCCATGCACCATGAGGAGGTGCAGGCGCCCGGCCTCGAGCGCGGGCTTGTCCTCGGCGAGCACGCGCTCGCTCGAGTCGACGTTCTCGTGAACGCAGCGCCCCCACACGGTGACGTCGTCTCTCCCGGGGACCTTGACGGCCTCGAAGCGCGGCGAGCCGAAGATCGTCACGTGCGCGGGCCACGGCGCCTGGCCGGCGGCGGCGAGCCGGCGATTGTCGTAGTAGAACGTCGAGCGCGAGAAGCAATCGTGATTGCCCGGCGCGATGAAGACGGGCGGGCAGCCCTCCTGCGACACGCACTCGATCGCGCGGCCGACGGTCTCGCGGTCGGCCACCTCGCCGTCGAACAGGTCGCCCACGATCAGGATCGCGCCCAGCCTGCGATCGATCGCAAGCTTGACCGCGCGCCAGAGCAGTTCGCGCTGATCGGCGCGACGCTTCTCGGCGATGGCGGCCGGGAGCCAGGTGAACGGGCGCCCGAGGTGCAGGTCGGAGAGTTGGAGAAACTTGAACTCGGTCATCGCCGCGCACGCTACACGTTCACGGGGACCGAAACAACCGGAAGCTGCACATTGGCTGGACGTTAGCCCGCCTGGAACCGTCCCGCATCCGGGCCGTGAGCGAGGTGACCGTGGGCCTTGTCGCGTGCTACCCTTGAGGTCTCATGATCGATCCCTTCGGACGCGCCATTCGCTACGTACGCATCTCGGTCACCGACCGCTGCAATCTCCGGTGCTCGTATTGCATGCCCGACGGCTATCTCGGCGGCGAGACGCCGGACAGCATTCTCTCCTATGAGGAGATCGGGACGATCGCCGAGGCGCTGGTGGGGCTGGGCGTTCGCAAGTTCCGACTCACGGGCGGCGAGCCGCTCGTGCGCAAGGACCTGCCCACGATGGTGGCGCGCCTCGCGGCGCTGCCCGGCGTCGAGGATCTCGCGCTCTCGACCAACGCGGTGCTCCTTCGCGCCCACGCTTTCGCGCTGAAAACGGCCGGGCTCAAGCGCGTCAACGTCTCGCTCGACACTCTCGATCCGGACTCGTTCAAGAAGATCTCGGTCAACGCCTCGCTCGCGCAGGTCATGGACGGCATCGCCGCCGCCGAGGAGGCCGGCCTGACGCCGATCAAGCTCAACATGGTCGTGATGAAGGGCGTCAACGACATGGAGATCGAGGCCATGGCGCGCCTCTCGTTCACGAAGCCGTGGACGATCCGCTTCATCGAGGTCATGCCGATGCGCCAGAACCCGGGCAAGCAGGTGAGCCAGTACGTCTCGACCGACACGATCCGCGGCCGCCTCGAGGCGATCGCGCCGTGGACGCCGGTCGACACCGGCCCGCTTGCCGGGCCCGCCGCCGAGTTCCGCTATGAGGGCGCGCTCGGCTCGGTCGGCTTCATCACGCCGCTGTCGCACACGTTCTGCGGCGCGTGCAACCGCGTGCGCCTGACCACCGCGGGCAAGCTCCGGCTCTGCCTGTTCGGCGAGTCGGGCTGCGACCTGCGCGGACCGTTGCGCGCGGGCGCCACGGTTTCTGACCTGCGTGGCATCATTCTCGAAGCCCTGAAGCTCAAGCCCGAGAGCCACCATTTGGCGCTCGGCTATTCCGGCCCGGAGGCCCCCATCACCATGAGCTCGATCGGCGGATGAAACCCAACTCGATCTTCGCGGCCGCAGGGATTGCGGGCGCCCTGGCCACCCTGGCCGCGGCGCCCGTTCTTGCGCAGGCGCCTCCCGGTTGTGCGGAGCTGTGCGCGGTGTCGTGCATCAAGCCGATCTCGATCCCGGATCGGTGGGATGACGTG
>JBKJJJ010000200.1:0-39344 GCA_046598045.1 Candidatus Eiseniibacteriota bacterium | reverse complement strand
GTGCTGCCGTCCGACCGCGACAGCGCGCTCGCGCGGTTGACGGCCTCCGTGAGGGGCGGCGTCGTCCCGCCCCAGGCGATCGAGACTTACGCCCACACGCTGGCCGAGCCCCGCCGCTCCCTTGAGGTCAACGCCAGGATCCGGCTCCTGCTCGAGCCCGCGTGGGACGATTCGGCGGCCGCCCGCCTGGCGCGCGGCTACGGCCTGCTCGACCCGACCAAGCCCGATCCCTCGAAGCCGTTCTCGCTCAAGCTCAACCAGCGCGTGCCCCAGCTCGCGCCGGCGGACACCGGCCTCGTGCTGGTGCGCTCGACCGTGGGCGCGATGACCGCGGGCGAGTTCGTGCGCCGCTTCGTGCTTCTCAACCCGTTCGAGACCGACTTTCCGGTGACTCAGGGGGCGGTCAAGGCGCGCTCCGAGCAGTTCCTGGGCCAGATGTGGTTCGGCCAGGAAGCTCTGCGCCAGGGCTTCGATCGGGATCCCGCCGTGCTCGAGAAGTTGGCGACCCAGCGCGAAGGCGTTGCGCTCGACCACTACTTCGTCCGCCACGTCGAGGCGAAGATCGACACCAGCGACGCGGTGCTCAAGCCGTTCTACCAGAGGAACCGCGAGCGCTACGCCGTCCAGGGGCATTCCCTGGTGGCGAACGTGGTCACGCCGGGACAGGCGACCGCCGATTCGGTGCTGGCTGAACTCAAAGCCGGCGCGAGCTGGGACTCGGTCTGCGCCCGGCACGTGCCCGCGGGTCCCTCGCGCGACCAGTGCGGCAGCACCTCGACCCTGCCCGACGCCTATCCCGACTCCGCGCTCGTCCAGGCGGTGCAAAAACTCAAGCCGGGAGATCTGCTGGCCCAACCGCTCGCGGGCCAGAGCGCGGGCCGCTTCGTGGTGCTCCGGCTGGTCGAGCGCGTGTCCTACCGTCCGCGCACGTTCGAGGAAGTGCGCACGTTCGTGGTGAAGGAGGCCATCGCCGAGCAGACCGAGCGCCTGCTGCAGGCCGAATTGGCCCGACTTCGGCGCGGGATGCCGGTCACCCGCAACGAGCGGGCGCTGGGCCGCGTGGATCTCGGGCCCGAGCCGGCGTCCGTCCCCGCCGCCGTCAAACGCTGAACCGTTCCCGGGAGTCCCGATGATGCGGCTGTTCGTCATCCTCGCGTTCTTCGTGTCGGGCGCCTCGAGCCTCATGCTCGAGGTGGTGTGGAGCAAGGGGCTGGGCCACGTGCTCGGCAACACGCTCGAGGCGATCACGACCGTGGTCGCGGCGTACATGGGCGGACTCGCGCTCGGCGCCTCGTGGGCCGGCAAATCCGGCGCAGGCCAGGCGCGCCCGGTGCGCTCCTACGGCCTGCTCGAGATCGGTATCGGCGTGTTCGGCCTGGTCTCGCCGTGGCTGATCCGGCTGCTCGACGGCCCTCTCGGCGCCGCCTACATCGCGTTCGGCGGCGCCAGCCCGGTCTATTTCGTGGTGCGCTTCCTCGCCACGTTCGCGCTCCTGCTCCTGCCCACGACGCTGATGGGCGCCACGCTGCCGATCCTCGTGTCGTGGGGATCGCGCCGCGCCGACCTCGCGCGCGTGCTCGGGACGCTTTACGCGGTCAACACGGCGGGCGCGGTGATCGGGACGGTGCTCGCGGGCTTCGTGCTCCTGCCCACGCTCGGCCTGACCACCACCGCGCTCATCGCCGGCGCGATCAGCCTGACGCTCGGCGCCACCATGACGCTGGTCTCGGGTAAACTGGGCGAGACCGCCGCGCCGGCTCAGTCCGCCGCGCCCGCCCAGGTCGCCGTGCCCCGCCCGGCCGCCGCGCCGGCGCCCGCCGCCCAGGAGACGGGACGCCCGGGTCTCATGCTCGCGCTGTTCGCTTGTTCGGGCGCGGTGTCGCTCTCGACCCAGATCGCGTGGTCGCGCGTGGCCGGCATCCTGCTCGGGTCGTCGGTCTACTCGTTCGCGCTCGTGCTCGCCACCTTCCTCGTCGGCATTGCGGCCGGCGCCGCGCTGATCGTCCCGTGGGTCACGCGCCGCGGCCCGTCGTGGCGCCTCTTCGCCGGGCTCCAGTGGTTCGCGGCGCTCGGGATCCTGTACGCCTCGATCCGCATCGCGGACGCACCGTGGGACCTGCTCGGGCGCATCGTGCTGGCCCACGGGAACGTGCGCGGCCTGTGGGTGCAGGAGAGCCTGCTGCTGGCCGGGTTCATGCTGCCGGCGTGCCTCGCGTTCGGCGCGATCTTCCCGGTGGCGACCCGCCTGTCGGCGCGCCCCGGCGACTCGCCCTCTTTGACCACCGGCCGCGCCTACGGCTGGAACACGCTCGGCACGATCACCGGCTCCCTGCTCGCGGGTTTCGTGCTCGTCCACCTGTTCGGCATGCACGGCACGCTGATCGGCGTGTCCGTGGTCGCGCTCGCGATCGGCGTCGTCGCCTGGTTCGCCGCCCCGCAGCCGCCGCGCAGGCGCTCGTCGATCCCCGAGGGCGCGCCCATCGTCACGCTCGCCGTCCCCGCGCTGGTCGTCGCCGGGTTCGTGGTCGCGGTCGTGTTCTCGCCGCCGTGGAATCGTGGCCTGCTGTCGATCGGCGTGTTTCGGCCCCTGATCGCCAGCGCGTCGATGACTGCCGCCACGCCCGAGAGCGCGCGCCAGAGCCTGCGCGACCAGATGGCGCAGGAGGAACTGCTGTCGTTCGTCGAGGGCCGCCAGGGCACGGTCACGGTGCACAAGACGCGCACCACGCCGCCGATCATCGCGCTGCGCTTCAACGGCAAGACCGACGCCAGCACGAGCCTCGACATGCGCACGCAGATCCTCGCCGGCCAGTTGCCGATGATGTGGGCCCCGGACTCGGCGCGCGTCGCGATCGTCGGCTACGGCTCGGGCGTGACGGTCGGCAGCGCGCTCACACACCCCCTCAGGTCGGTCGACGTGGTCGAAATCGAGCCCGCGGTGCTGACCGCGGATCAATACTTCCGCCCCTATAACGGCAACCCGACCGCCGACCCGCGCCTGACCGTCCACATCGACGACGGCCGTATGTTCATCGCCCACGCCGCCCGGCCCTATGACGTGATCATCTCCGAGCCCTCGAACCCCTGGCTCGCGGGGGTCAACAACCTGTTCACGGTCGACTTCTACCGCCTGGTCAAGCAACACCTCGCCCCGGGCGGCGTGTTCTGCCAGTGGATGCAGTTCTACGAGATGTCGGGCGTCACGCTGTCGTCGCTCATGCGCAGCCTGCACGAGGTCTTCCCCAACGCGCAGGTGTTCCTGAGCGGGCGCGACATCCTGTTCGTCGCCGTCGAGGACGGGCGCCCGCTCGACATCGCGCGCGTGGCGCACATCATGGCCCGTCCCCAGGTGGCGAAGGATCTCGCGCGCGCCGAGGTCAAGGCGCCCGCCGACCTCGTCGCGTTGCGCCAGGCGGCGCTCCCCGAGGTCGTGCCCCGGCTGCCTGCCGCGCCGCTCAACCTCGACGATCGGCCGTTCGTGGAGTACCGGGCGCCGATCGACCTGTACTCGGTCCTGCCATCGGAACTGCCGTTTTCCGAGCAATCGGTGCGCGACACCGACCCGGTGGCCGACCTCGGGCACTGGACGACCGGGGAGAGCCCGTTCGACCTCGCGATCGCAGTCACCAACTCGCTCATGGCAGGCGGCAACCTGGCCGGTGCGAACCGCTGGCTGCGCGGCCTGATGGCGCAGAACCCGACGCGTGCCGAACCGTTGTTCGAGGCCCTGCGCGCCTCCGCGCGCGAGAGCGATTTCAAGAATCGGCTCGACCACGCCCGCCAGGCATACGAAGCCGGCGATCTCGACCCCGCGCGCCGGCAACTCGACGGGCTGCTCAAGGAGCGGCCCGCCTCGGCGCCGGCCCTGATCGCGCGCGGGCGCGTCGCCATGCGCGCGGACAGTCTCGCGGCGGCCGGCGCCATGTTCCGCCGCGCGCTCGCCCTCGGCGGCGCCGACGACCAGTACGATGCCAGCGTGAATCTGGGCGTGCTCGCCATGCGCGAGGCGCACATCGAGGAGGGCATCGCGCATTTCGCGCGCGCCAACGAGATTCACCCGGCCGAGTCGGCCGCCTGGCTGTACCGCGCACAGGCGCTCGCCCAGGCCGGCAAATCGAACGAAGCCCGCCTGCTGCTCGAACAGGCCCGCGAACGGGTCACCGACCCCGCCGCCCTCGAGAGCGCGCTGCATCAACTTCAAGCCCCCGGGACCACGCCATGAGTTCACGTCCATCCCGTTCACGACGCGCCGCGACGCTTGCGGTGCTGTGCTCCCTGCTCACCGGCGCGCCCTTCGGCCTGTGGGCGGGCGACGCCGCGGCGGCGACCGGAAACCGCCCCGCGAAGACCGATGCCCGGCGAGGGGTGACCGCGGCTCGGCGGACGGCGGTGCCCGACAGCGCGCTTGCCGTGTTCGACGGGGGCTACGTCTTCCCGCGCGAATTCACGCGCTCGTGGTGGACGATGTCGCCGGATCAGTACCCCCCAGGGGACGGACTGAAGTCGCGCATCACCTTCCTGTCCCAAATCGTCGATCGCAAGCTGATCGAGCGCGAGGTGGCCAAGGGTCACTACATCCTCAACGACGCCGAACGGGCGGAACTCCAGCACACGCGCGAGACGATGATCCAGAACGCCCTCTTCGACGAGATGATCCTCCGCATCCCGGAGCCGACTCCCGAGGAACTGGAGACTTACAAGCGCCGGCTCACGACGCTCGCCGAGGTCCGCTTCGTGACCTTCGCGGACGAGGCGAAGGCGCGTTCATGGCGCTCGCGCATCGCGCTGGGCACGCCTGTCTCCGCGTTGGATCGGGCGATCCAGGAGGGTGGCGCGGCGTTCGCCACCGCCGACTCGTTTCGCTTCGTGGCCGCCGAGCAGATTCCCGACACGCTCGCGACCGTGATCTGGGCAATGCGGCCAGGCCAGGCCAGCGAGGTGCACTCCTTCGGTGGGGAGCCGACGATCATTCTCGTGCGCACGTTCGCCCCGCGCCCCGCGCGCGCGGTCAGCGAGCCCGGCGCGCTCCGGACCGAGTTGCAGCACAAGCGCTATGATCGCGCGCGCGAACGCTTCCGGACGGAGTTGGCCGAATCGCTGCAGCGCACGTTCGACGACCAGGGCATGGCCATCCTGCTCAAGGCGCATCTCCAGATTCCCCCGCGCAATGACGTGGATTCGCTCTCCGGAGTCCCCATCATGCGGCCCAATCTCCCGGTCCCCACGATCGCCCCCGCGGATACCGGCCACATGCTCGCCCGCATCCGCGGCCAGAGCTTCACGATCGGGGACTACCTGGGCCACTGGAGCCGCGTGCAGCCGTTCGCCCGCCCCGAGGTCCGTGAGCGTCTGTCGCTCGAGGGCGCAGTCGACCGGGTCGTGCTCGCCGGCGAGATCCTCCGGCTCGGGATCGCCCGCAGGCTCGACCACTCCCCCGCGATCGAAGAACAGGTGGACCGCATGCGCCGGGGCTTCGAACTCGACCACTACTTCCAGGAGGGTTACCTCGCGAAGGTCCGGGTCACGGACGCCGTGCTGCGCAAGGCCTGGGCGAAGGACCCGGCCCACTACAACGATCGCGCCTCGATCGACTCGCACCTCATGGTTCTCGAGCGCAGGACGCAGGCGGACTCGCTGTTGAACCGGGTCCGGGAGGGCGCTTCGTTCAGCGAACTCGCGAGGACGTTCTCCATGGATGGCGCCTCCGGCGCCCAGGGCGGACGGGTGGACACGCGCTACCGCGGGACGCAGGAAAACGCCGGCCTCGAGGACGCGATGTTCGCCACCCCCGTGGGGGGGTACGGTGGCCCGGAGAGAACGCCGCAGGGCTGGGTGATCTGGCGAATCGACGCCAGGACTCCCGGCGTGACGCGCTCCTTCGAACAGGCCCGAACGATGGTGGAGCGCGACTACCGGATCACGGAGGCGGACCGGAGGCTGAGCGCGCGGCTGGCGGCACTGCGGAGGGGGGCGCACGTGCGACTGTTCCCGGAGCGCGTGACCGTGGACCTGGGCAAGGGCGGACCCTGGGGCGACTAGCGGGTAACGACGAAGGCGCCCCTCGCGAGAGGAGCGCCTTCGTCAACGCCACCCATGTTTTCGCTGAAGTTAGTTGCGGTACTGGCTCTTGATCGCACCCCACGTCGCGGCCTTCGCCGGCACGGCCGCGCAAGCGGCCCCACCATTGAACGTCACGAACTCCGAAGCGCCCGGCAGGACATTGCGGCCGAACGGAATCTCGGCGCCCGACAGGTCGAGATAGTTCGCGCGCGCGAGCTTGAAGCACACCGGCGCAGCCCAGCCACCGCAAGTCAAGCCCGGGGTCGTTGGGCCCGGGACCGAGAACGAGTGGTCGAACACGACTCCCATCAGGAAGTAGCGAATGAGCGGGTTCTGGTTCGGGCTGCCCGCGCCGCCGTTCGGATAGGCGTTGAACAGCGAGCAACGCATGTTCGTCGTCAGGTAACCGGAGCCCGTATCGCTCGGCGGAACGAAGTCGATGGCCTTGACCTGGACGGACTGCAGCGCACCCTGGAACGACGGGCAAACCTTTGAAACCGCGGACGGGGCGAGATGGAGGACCGTACCCAGCGACGACGTCCCCTGGCAGCCACTGGGATCGAAGCGCCATGCGTCCTGCACGCCGCCCGTGGCATCCCCGTAGATGAAGGTCGTCTCGTACGCCTGGTGCGGCTGATCGAAACCGATCACCGACACGAATACTGTGTAAGCGCCCGGCGTCGCAGTGGTGAGGTCCTGCGTGCCGATACAGCTGTTCCACGTGAAGTCCACAAGTCCATTCGCGGCCTGACTCGTGCCCGCAAACGCGAGCGCGGCGAGCACCGTCAAAATCGTTAGCATTTTCTGCATGGGTCCCTCCTCAAAGAGCCCTTCTTGGGGGATGAGATCCACGCATCCCCGCCCCGTTCTCAGCCGCACGAAATCCCGGTGGAAATCGTGCTCAGACAGTAGGCGCAGGTCTGGCGGCGAGGCAACAAGAATCTTGCATTCACGCCGCTGTTACTCGCTTGCGCTCCAGCCGTTTCCGGGATTTGCCTTGCCGAACTTGCTGTCCGGAACCTCCCGATCCGCTGGCTCTCCGCGAGCGCGCCAACGTCGAGCCCATGCAATTTCGGGGCCCGCCCATGGCAGGACCAGAGGCGGCCGCGGAGCGCGCCCGGTCCACGCGCAGCATGCGGAGGGCAAGCGCCCACGACGATACGGACTTAGCGGGCGCAGGAGGTCGGACAAGCGCGTGTCCCGTCGCGCGCGGAGTGTGGTTCCCGTTGCGGATTGCACGGTTCCCGGGGTGGCGGGCGGGCGAGGGTTGGCCGGGCCGGCCGGCCGGCGGCTGCCGGTTGCCCGGCCCAAACGAAAAGGGGGTGGCTTGCGCCACCCCCCTCGTACTGATCGCGAGGTTGCCCTCGAGACTAGCGGTACTGACCCTTCAGGTTGCCCCACGTCGTCGCCTTGGTCGGCACGGAAGCCGGGCAGCGCGAGAGGTTGTTCGGGTCGTTCGAGGTCACGTGATCACCCGCGACCGCCCACGGGATTTCGGCACCCGTGGTGTCGAGCCACGTCGCCGAGCTCAGGGCGAAGCAGGTACCGACTTCGAGACCACCGCACGTCAGGCCCGGATCGCTCGGGCCGTTCACGCCGTAGGTCTGGTCGAACACCAGGTTGCCGAGGAAGTAACGCTGCGCCGGGTTCGTCGCAGCCGGGTTGCCCTGGGGCGCGCCCGAGGGCGCGTTGTTCGGGTACGCATTGTAGAGCGTGGCCTTGGCCTTGCCCGACAGCGCGTCATACGAGTAGTCCTTGACCTGGACCGACGCCAGCGCACCCTGGAACGACGGGCAGGTCTTCGACGACGTGATGTGGTTGATCACCAGCAGGGACGAGCCCTGGCAGCCGGCCGGATCAAAGCGCCACGCATCGCGCAGCGGACCGTTGCCGCCGATCGTGATCTGGACCTGGTACGCCTGGGCCGTGACGTTCTGGCCGAGCACCGAAATCCAGATCGTGTTGCCGGTCGTGGCCGGGAGAATCGACTTGTCGATCGGACCGACGCACGTATCCCAATTGAGGCTGACAGCGGGCACTGCGAACGCGGACGTCGAGACCGCGCCGAGGAACATGAGCGAAGCAAGGAAGCGAGTCACCTTCATTTGGAGCCTCCAAACCCGGATCCCTACGCAAGAGGGGGGGTATGCATTGCCGTTGATTCGGGTACTACCGGAAAAATCAATGTGTTTCAGGACCAGCTTACGTGCGCCTTAGAGGTTGTTTCGAACCTCACCTCCTTCGCAAATCTGCGAAGTCCGTTTTCCAGCAGCACGCATCCGTGATTACCGGCCAAGGCCGGCGGGGGAGGCCCCACGCGGGGCGAACCCCGCGCGGGACCTGTGATCCGAAACTACGGGCAGTACGTCAGCGTCGGGCCCGTGAGCAGCTCGGTCGAGAACAGGGCGAGATCGCCCAGGCCCGTCGTGCCGTTCAGGTCGAAATCGGTCTGCTGCGCGGCCGGATTCGTCAGCAGGTTGGTCGAGAACAGAGCGAGGTCATTGAGGCCAGTCTTGCCATCAGTGCCATCGATGTCCGTCGAGCGACCCTTGACGTTGCCGAGAACCACACCGTCGGCCGAGACTTCAACCGTGTTCGAGTTGTTGAACTTTCCGATGCGCGAACCGAAGTTCACGGCACCCGAACCGTTCGTCACGCGGCTGATCGACTTCGCGACGCAGTTGACGGTCGTGCCGGCATTCTGCGTGGTGAACACCTTCATCCCGGACGGCGCGAAATTGAGCGTCACCGTACGACCCGACAGCGGGGCGTTGTTGACGTCACGCACCGTGACGTCGAAACCAGGAGGAGAACCACCGATCGGCGTGCCAGAAACGTTACCCACGACCACCGCATCCAACGTCGAGAAGCGGGGATCCGGAACGCCGGCCGAAGCGACGGAGGCCACCACCACGAATCCCGCGGCGATGGTAAGAGCCTTCCGAACCATTCCAGTCATTTTAACTTACCTCCTAGGGAAACTCCGGTCACCGTAACGTAAGCATGCACAGGCATCTGACTGTGGTCGATGGTGGCTGGCTCGGACACCCCCTTTCGGACAACGGTGTTCAATTCTGCGAAAAGTGTGGAACTCGATTACGTCGAAACGATCGGAAACGACATTACGATGGGGTCTGGGGAATCCACATCGTGTAACGCGAAGAAGATTAGCAGTCTAGCCACCGGCTGTCAACCCGAAACTCGGCCCCAGGGGAGAGGGATTTACTGTCTCCTTGGCTAGAACCCCGGACCCCGGACCGGGGTTCCGGACTTTTTCTTTACAGGTTCGGAGCCGAATTCACCCGGGGGACCGAATTCGGTCGTCCCGAGGCTCTTTGGGGGCTCCGCGCACCGCTTGCGCAGCCGCCGGGGCGCGTCCCGCCTCGTCATCCGATCCCATAAAAACTTCAATCTCAATCGTTTAGCCGATGCCAATGTGGCTGGTGGGCGAAACAGGGCTCGAACCTGTGACCCCTTGCGTGTAAGGCAAGTGCTCTACCAGCTGAGCTATTCGCCCGCCTTGGCCGTTCTTCCATTTCCGCTTCCCCCACCCGGTGGCCGGCTCCGCCACACGATCCCGATCGGGATCAGGGCGCAGTAGCCGAGGACCAGGAGCAGCGGAGCGAGGCTGATGTCCCCGCCCTTGAGCAGCAGGAACCCGAGGACCGCCAGCGCGACGCCCGCGAGCATGAACAGGTAATTCGCCCGCCCGAACGAGAGCAATGTGTCGTGGGTGACGCTCTCGCCCCGCAGCGCGCGCCGGACCGCGGCGCTCGAGGACGTGGGGCGCGCGGCGACCGGCGCCTTCTTGTCGGGGCGGGTGCCCCGGCTTCCCGTGCGGCTGGCGTTCATGTCGTGACCCTCGAGGGGAGCGTCTCGTTGAGACTGCCGGAGCGGAATCCCTGCAAATCGAGTGCGACGTAAGCGAAGCCCAGCGACTTCAGGTGGGCGACGCATTCGGATCGGAGCGGTTCCTCGACCAGGCGCGCGAGTTCGCGGGTCTCCAGCTCGAGGCGGGCAACCGTGCCGTGATGGCGGAGCCGGACGTCGCGCAGGCCGCGCGCGCGCAGCCACGATTCGCCCGCTTCGACCTGGCGCAGCTGCGCTTCGGTGATGCGCGTGCCATACGGAAAGCGCGAGGACAGGCAGGGCATCGCGGGCTTGTCCGAGGACGGCAAACCGAGCTCGGCCGCGAGCGCGCGCACGTCGGCCTTGGTCAGGCCGCACTCGGCGAGCGGCGAACGCACCGCGTGCTCGTCGGCCGCGCGCCGGCCGGGCCGGTGGTCAAGGAGATCGTCGGCGTTCGTGCCGTCGAGCACGACCGCATAGCCCTCCTCGCGCGCCACGGCGGCGAGGCGCTGGTAGAGCTCGCCCTTGCAGAAATAGCAACGATTCGACGGATTGCTTGCGAAGCGCGGGTCGTCGAGCTCCGCGGTCGCGACCACGCGCGGCTCGAGGCCCATGCCGCGCGCCTGGAGGAGCGCGGCTTCGAGCTCGCTCGTGGCATAGGTCGCGGAGCGGCCGATCACCGCCAGCGCGCGGGCACCGAGCTCGGCGTGCGCGATCGCGAGCACGACGCTCGAATCCACGCCCCCCGAATAGGCGACGATGCACGATCCGTAAGCACGGATCATGGAGCGCACGCGCTCGATGCGGGTTTCGTAGGGAAGATCGATCACCAGGCTCAAGGCTTTCCTCGCACGCTGTCACTGGCCGGATTCGGGCTGCCCACGGGAACGGGCGCCGCCAAGCCGGGATCGAGCGGCACCAGGGCGAGCGAGTCGGGGCCCGCGTGCGCGGCGCGCACGCGCGCCACCGCCTCGAGGTGCTGCTCGCCCGTCTCGCTGAAGATGTGGCCTCCGTCCCCCCGCGCCACGAAGAACAGCTCGCGGCTGCCGGGCGTGGGATTGAGGACGGCCTGGATGCTGGCCCGGCCGGGGTTGCCGATCGGGCCGGGCGGCAGGCCCGGGTTCAGGTACGTATTGTAAGGGCTCTGGACCCTCAGGTCCGAGTAATAGATACGGGCCCGGTGCCCCCCGAGCGCGTACTGCACCGTGGGGTCGGCCTGGAGCAGCATGTGCCGCCTGATCCGGTTCAGGTAGACGGCGGCGATGCGCGGGCGCTCGCTCGAGCGCATGGCCTCGGCCTCGACGATCGACGCCAGGGTCAGGATCTCGTGCGGGGTCAACTCGACCGCGATCGGCCCGCCGTGCGCCAGCTCCTCGTCGAGCACGCGCTTCGCCTTGAGCGCCATCGTGCGCACGATGGTCCCGGGCGCGGTCGTGGGCAGGAACGCGTAGGTCTCGGGAAAGAGGTAGCCCTCGAGCGTCGCCCCCGCCGGGGCCCCCGCCTCGGCCACGAGGCCCGAGTCCGCGACCGCGGCGAGGAACGCGTCGGAGTCGGTGCCGAGCCTCGCCTCGAGCAGGCGGGCGATGTCGCGCGCGGTCTGCCCCTCGGGAATCGTGATCAGGTTCTGCCCGCTCATGCCGCGCACGAACACGGTCAGGATCGACAACACCGAGTCGCCCTTGTGGAACGTGTACTGCCCGGCCTTGAGCTGGCGGTCGGTGCGGGTCAGGCGGGCGAGGATCGAGAATGCGAACGGGCTCTTGAGCAGGCCGAGACCGACCAGGTCGGCGGCGATGTCGTCGATCGTGGCCCCGGGGCGGACGAAGATCGTGCGCGTCTCCCGGGTGCGCGAAAACCCGCTCGGGAAGAGCACGTCGCGCGCGACCAGGGCGAGCACCACGAGGCCCAGCACGTAGACGATCTGCCGCGGGTGAAAGCGCGGGCGGCGCGGGCTCATCCCTCGAACTCCCCGCCCTGCGCGTCGGGGTGGGCGTCGAGCCACGATTGGAGCAGGAGCAGCGCGGCCCGCTGGTCGACCCGCGCCTTGTCCTCGGGGCGGGCGCGGGCGCGCTCGCGGCCCCCGCCCTTCCTGCGCGCCAGCGTCCGGCCCTCGTCCCTGATTGATTGCTCCGCGAGCGCGCTGGTGAAGCGCTCGTCCCACAGCTCGACCGGCACCTTGGTGCGCGGCGCGAGCGCAGCGGCGAGCGCGTCCACGGCGCGGGCCGACTCCCCGCGCTCCCCCGACAGTTCGAGCGGCAGGCCGATCACGATGCGCGCGACGCCGTGCGTCTCGGCGAGCGCAGCCAGCGCGCGCGCGACGTAGGCGGGCCCGTGCGCGGGATCCTGGCCCTCGGGAAGGAGCAGCGGCGGCAGCGGCTGCGCGGTGATTCCGAGCACATCGGAGACGGCGAGGCCGACCCGGCGCGTGCCCCAGTCCGCAGCGAGGATGCGCTTCATGCCCGGGCGCTCAGGCCGCGCTCTGGCTCCCGTTCGTCGAGGCCCGGGGCCGGGCCTTCACCAGCCGGCAGGTCGTGCCGTCGGGATCGAACGTGAAATCGACCGCGTCCATGCAGTTGCGCATCATGTAGATGCCGCGGCCGCGCAGGTCGAGCAGGTGTTCGGGGGTGGTGATGTCGGACGTGATCTTGCTCAGGTCGAACCCGGGGCCGCGGTCCTTGACCACGACCTCGAGGCGGTCGGGATGGATCGAGAACGCCATGTCCACGAGCTTGGTCGGATCCACGCGATTGCCGTGCTGGATCGCGTTCGTGCCCGCTTCGAGGACCGAGATCGAGATCTGCATGCGGCCTTCCTCGTCGAAAGCCATGCGCTCGGAGATGCCGGCAGCCAGTTGATCGACCAGCGGCAATAGCTCGAGACGGCTTGGAATCGTGAGGTGAATGACTTCGACGGGGGGAGAGACGGACAAGATGAGCCTCCTCGACAGCACGGACCCGGGGGGCCGTCACGCGACGCCGAGCAAGGCCGCGCTCACGAGCAGGAAGGGTTGGTCGATAGTCCAAGCGCCGACAACGCGCGAACCATGTCATGAGAGAGCGGAGCCTCGAACCGAAGGGCTCCGCCGTGGATCGGATGCTGGAACTCGAGCTCGGCCGCGTGCAGGGCCTGGCGACCAAGGTCCGTCACCGATTGCTGCGCGAGTCTACGGTCGGGCGGGGGGAGGCTCAAGGCCTTTTTGACGCCACCGCCATAGGTCGCGTCCCCCACCACCGGAAATCCGACATGGCTCAAGTGAACCCGGATCTGGTGCGTGCGGCCGGTCTCGAGCTCGCAGCACAGGAGCGCGAAGCGGGGCCGGGCCGCGTCCACGGGCAGGGTCGCGAGGACCCGCCAGCGCGTCGCGGCCAAGCGGGAGCCGGTCGATCCGGTGGGCCGGACGGCCATGCGCTTGCGCTCCCTCGGGTCCCGGCCGATCGCGGCCTCGACGCGGCCGCTCGCCCCCACTGCTCCCGGGACGCCCCACACCAGGGCGAGGTAGCGCCGGGCGATCCGCCGCCGGGCGAGGTCCCTGGTCAGGCCCTGGTAGGCCGCATCGGTCTTGGCCACCACCAGCAATCCGCTGGTGTCCTTGTCGAGGCGATGGACGAGACCGGGCCGGGCCACGCCGCCGATGCCCTCGATCCCCGGGCAATGGGCGAGCAGCGCGTGAACGAGCGTCCCCGAGCGCACGCCGGCGCCCGGATGGACGACCATGCCGGCGGGCTTGTCGATCACCAGCAGGAATTCGTCCTCGAACACGATGGACAGGGCGATCGCCTCGGGGACGAGCACGCTCGGTGCGGATTCGGGGATCGTCGCGGAGGCGAGCGCGCCGGCGCGCGCGGAGTCGCTGGCGCGCGCCGCGCGACCATCGACCTGGACGTGTCCGGACTTGAGGAGCGCCTGGATGCGGCTCCGGGTCAGCTCCGGCCAGGCGCGGGCGAGGACACGATCAAGCCGTTCCCCCTGCTCCTCCGGGAGGATCTGGTGCCGGCGCGTGGGACGGGAGTCCGCGGTCATCTTTGTCCTTGCTCTCGGTGAGCAGCGTGAGGGCATACAGGGCGACGCCGACGGAGATCGCCGAGTCGGCGGCGTTGAACACCGGCCACCAGTTCTGGCGGTAACCGAAGTCCACGAAGTCGATCACCGAGCCCCAGCGCGCGCGGTCGAGCAGGTTGCCGGCAGCCCCGCCGACGATCAGCCCGAGCGCGATGCTGCGCGGCCAGGTGCGGCTGCGCGCCGAGAATGCGAGCGCGGCGACGAGGCCGAGCGCGACCAGCGTGATCGCCACCAGCGGGAGCGCCTTGCCGGCGCCGAGGCCGAACGCGACCCCGGTGTTGCGCACATAGGTGAAGCGCAGCCATTCGCCGGCGAACGGCAGCGTGCCCACCGGGCCGAGCACCTGCTCCGCCCACGCCTTGGTGACGCGATCGAGCGCGAACACCAGTGCGGCCAGAGTCCACACCGTCCAGAACGTCGGATCGAACCAGGGCAGGCGCCGGGCGGGCATCGGGGCGACGAGAGGCTCCGGCAGCGCGCTCAGCGGCGGCCGGCCTTTTCCTCGCGCTCCTTGCAGCGCACGCACAGGCGGGCGTGGGGCACGACCTCGAGGCGCTCGCGCGCGATCGGCTGGCTGCAGGATTCGCAGGTGCCGTAGGCGCCGCCGTAGAGTCGGCGCAGCGCCTCGTCCACGTCGTAGATCGCGCGTCCCTCGGCCGAGGCGAACAGGAACGCCTTCTCGCGCTCCATCGCGTCGGTGCCGAGGTCGGCCATGTGGAACGAATAGCCCGAGAGGTCCCCCGAGGAGTCGCGCTGGTTCTGCTTGAGCACGTTGGCCTCCAGGTAGCCGAGTTCCTTGAGCAGGCGGCCGCGCTCCCCGAGCAGGAGATCCTCGAAGTGCTTGTGGTCCTTCTTCGTGACCTTGTTGACGGGCTCGAGCACGGCCGGCTTGACGACCGGCGGCGCCTTGGCGACCGGCGGCGGCACGGGGCGGACCGGCGCGAGCTTCGCGGGCGCGGGCTTCGCGGCGGCCTTCGCTGGCGCCTTGGCCGGTGCGGGCTTCGCGGCTGCCTTGGCCGGCGCCTTCACGGGAGCCGTGGGCCGGGCGGCCGTTTTCGCGGACGGCACCGCCTTGGCCGGCGCCGGGGCACGGGCGGGCGCGGGCTTCGCGGCTGCGGCGCGGGGCGAGGTCTTGGTCGCGGCGGACTTCGCCGACTTGCTGGTCGATCCGGTGCGCGACGTCATGGGTTCGGTCCTCCGGCGGCGGCGCTCAAGCGTGGCGCTCGCGGGTCATGGGCACCTCGTCGAGTCGCGCGACCACGCGCGTGACGAGGCGATCCAACCGCGGCGCGGCTTCGGCCGCCACCGCGAGGATCCTGGGGATGTCCACCGGCTCGAGGGCATCGGGCAGACAGCGATCGGTGATCACGGCGAATGCGAGCACCCGCATCCCGCCGTGCACGGCGACCAGGTTCTCGGGAATGAGCGACATCCCGACCACGTCGGCTCCGATCCCACGCAGGAACCGGTACTCGGCCGCGGTCTCGAGGTTCGGGCCGGCGACGGCGACGAACACGCCCTTCTGGACGCGCTGTCCCTCGGCGAGCGCGACATCCTCGGCGAGCTTGAGCAGCGCGCGATCGTAAGGCTGGCTCATGTCCGGGAAGCGCGGGCCGAGGCTCTCGTCGTTCGGGCCGATCAGCGGGTTGTCGCCCATGAGATTGATGTGGTCGGTGACGAGCATGATGTCCCCGGCATCCATCAACGGGTTCATGCCGCCGCACGCGTTCGACACCAGCAGCGTGTGCGCGCCGAGCGCCTGCATCACGCGCACCGGGAACGACACCTGGCGCATGGTGTAGCCCTCGTAAAAGTGCACGCGGCCGCTCATCACCACCGCGGGGCGCCCGCCCAGCTTGCCGAACACGAGCTCGCCCTTGTGGCTCTCGACCGTCGAGACCGCGAAGTGCGGGATGTCGCCGTAGGGCACCGTGGCCTCGGCCGTGAGCCCCTCGGCGAGCGTGCCGAGGCCGGTCCCGAGGATGACCGCGACCTCGGGAACGACCTTGGTCCGGCCGCGCAGGTACGACACCGCCTCGTCGATCTGGCGCTTGAGGTCGTTCGGGGCGACGTCTTTCATCGTGCTCATCCCGTCTCCTTGGGTTTCATGCACGCCTCGATGCGGCGCGCGAGTTCGTCCGCTGCGAGGTCCACCGTCAACACCTTGTCCCGCCCACTCGCGCCCTGCGCGACCTGCACCGCGCGCTTCGGCAGCCCGAGGCTCTTCGCCACGAACGCCACCAGCGCCGCGTTCGCGCGACCCTCGATCGCCGGCGCGGCGACCTTCACCTTGCGCCGACCGTCGGGCATCGCTCCCGCCCACGCGCTGACCTTCGCGCCCGGCGTGATCCTCAGGCGCAACTCCAAGGGGCCTTGCCCCTCAGCCCATGCGCTGGCCCAGCTCTCGCAGGGACGAAACCAGGAACTGGTTCGTGAACTGCAGGAGCAGGAGCGCGAACAGCGGCGACAGGTCGATGCCGATGCTGTGCATGGGCACGATGCGCCGGATCGGGTCGCACAGCAGGTCCGCGAGGCGGCGCACCACCGTCGCGGCCGGGTGATACGGATCGATCGGCAACCACGACAGCACCGCCGCCACGATGACCACGAACGACCACAGGTTGATCACGCCGCCGAGCACGTTGGCGATCGCGGTCAGCAGGTTGCCCAACACGAACATCGGATCCCCAGTTCTAGTCTCTAGCCGGCTGCGTCGCGCGCGCCGAACAGCGCGCTGCCGACGCGCACCATGGTCGCGCCCTCTGCGATCGCGACCTCGAAATCACCGCTCATGCCCATCGACAGCGTGTCCAGCTCCGGCGCCCGGTCCCCGAGCGCCCGCCCTGCGTCCGCGAGCAGAGCCGCCAGCTTTGCGAACGCCGGGCGCGCGTCCTCGGCGCGCTCGACCAGCGGCCCGATCGTCATCAATCCGCGCAGCGTCAGATGCGGCAGCCGCGACACGTAGTCGGCCAGCGCCACCGCCTCGCCGGGCGGCACGCCGGCCTTGGACGCCTCGCCCGAGGTGTTGACCTCGACCAACACGCGCGGCCGTCGTCCGAGCTCCCCCGCCAGGCGGTCGAGCGCGTCCGCCAGCCGGGGCGAATCCACCGAGTGGATCCAGTCGAACAGCGCCACGGCGCGGCGGGCCTTGTTCGACTGCAGGTGCCCGATCAGGTGCCACGTCGGCGCCGCGGTTCCGGCCGGCAACCCCGCGAGCACGGCAGGGATCTTCTCCTCCGCCTCCTGCACCCGGTTCTCGCCCAGGTCGGCCAGCCCGGCCGTAATGGCCTCGAGCAACCGCGCGGCCGGAACGGTCTTGGTCGCGCCCACGAGGGTGACCGCGCTCGCGGGGCGTCCGGCGCGCTCGGCGGCCCGCGCGACGCGCGCGCGGATCGCCGCAAGTTGCTCCGCGAAACCGGTTTCCACCACCACGGGCCCTCCTTCCGGGCCGCCTGCCCCCGGAAAGCCCCCCAATGTAGTGCCCATCCGGGGCGACTTCAAGACCGCGTTGTCGCCCCGACACGGCAATCGTAGAAGCGCGCGCCGGAAAACTACATCCGGGTTTCGGTCTGCCCCGACTTCGCGTCCTTCTCTTTGATCATCTGGAGCAGCTCGGGCGTGTGCCGCTGCCCGAGCGCGCTCCCGATGGCGGCGCCCTTCTGCATGAGCTGGGGCAACAGGGTAAGGGACTTCTGGCCCGTGGGCGTGCGGTAGAACGCCGTGATCTCGCGCATCTCGGGCTCGCTGAACGCCTCGAGGTAGAGCTTCGTGATCTCGGGACCGATCGCTTCCCAGGTGAGGTACTTGTGCGACCACTCGACGAGCACGTCGCGATACGGGGCGATCGCCGGGTTGGCCTTGACCTGCGCGTCGATCATGACGTCGGCGCCGCTGGTCATCTGGCGCTCGATGCCGACCACGTCGCAGAACTCGCGCACCGCCTGGAGGTGCGAGGAATCGGGCGCGGCAACGGATGTGGCCGAACGCGCGGGCGCGGCGAGCGAGACCAGGGCGAGGGCGCACAGCAGCATGAAGAGACGGTTCATGGCGGGCTCCGCGGGGGTGGGAGAAGACGGGGGCGGGAACGCACGAACGGCTCCGGCCCTGAGGACCGGAGCCGCTGTGGGATGCAGCTTGGTGGAGGCGGCGGGAGTCGAACCCGCGTCCGAAAAACGATCCCCGACAGGCGCCACATGCTTCGTCGATCTTTAGCGCCTTCGCTCCGCGTGCCCCGATCGCCAGGTGATCCGCGGCGCTAGCCCGTCATGCTCTCGTCGTCAGCCCCCGGGCAAGGCGTCCGACCAGCCGCTCTTTAGCGACGCTTCGTTCCGTGCCGAGCGGCAGGCCCGGGCGAAACGTGGTTACACTAGTCGGTTAGGACTAGGCAGCCAGAGCCATCTGCGTGTTGGCAGATGATTTTTGCCAGCGGATTAACGAGGGGCCAGCACCTCGGCATGCTCCTGTCGCTTCATGTTCCCCGTCGAAACCAATCGCCCCCTTACATGGGTTGGATGCAGCAGGCGCGCCGGCGATCCGCCTAGAACGGCAGGTCGTCGTCGGTGTTGCCCCCGGCGTCGCCGCCGAAGTCGTCGTTCATGCCACCGGAGGGGACGCCCGCGGCCATGCGGTCTTCGCCACCAGGCGCCATGCGGTCTTCGCCGCCGCCCGCCATGCCGCCCTCACCGGCGCCACCGCCCTTGCCGCCGAGGAACTGCACCGTGTTGGCCACGATCTCGGTGGTCTGGCGCTTCTGCCCTTCCTTGTCCTGCCACTCGCGGGTCTGCAGCCGGCCCTCGATGTAGACCGAGCGGCCCTTGTCGAGGTACTGGCCGCAGTTCTCGGCGGTGCGGCCCCACACCACGATGCGGTGCCACTCCGTGCGCTCCTGCGCGGGCTGGCCGTCCTTGCCCCCGAAGCGCTCGTTGGTCGCGAGCGTGAAATTCGCGACCGCCTGGCCGCCCGGGGTGTAGCGCAGCTCGGGCTTCTTGCCGAGGTTGCCGATGAGGATGACCTTGTTGACGCTCATGAATCGAGACTCCTTGCGTGCGGGGGCCCGGCCCAGGGGCTTGGTCGCGGGGCCGCGGCCGGAACCCCCGCCGCACTGGCGCGGGTTCCGGCCACCGGGGGGAGTGTACGACCCCGCTGGGTCAGTTTCTAGAGCGTTCCCGCCCGCGCGCAGCTGCCCGGCGTGGCCGATCGGCGTGCCGCAGGGAACCCGGCTCGCGGCAGGAGATTGGCCGCCGCGGGGCGGCCGGGGGCCCCGTCCCGGCCACTCCGTTTGACAGAACATGCGACCAACGCTTATGTTACGGCGACTTTCACGCGTATAGGCGCCGGGGCGTGGCGCAGCCCGGTAGCGCACCTGCTTTGGGAGCAGGGTGTCGGAGGTTCGAATCCTCTCGCCCCGACTTTTTGGCAGAATCCGCCGACCCGTGGTGCAGGACGTGCGCCTGTAGCTCAGTTGGAGAGAGCAACGGATTTCTAATCCGTGGGTCGGGGGTTCGAATCCCCCCAGGCGCATTCCGCTCCCCGCGGGCGATGCGCGGATTCGACATGGTGGGTGTAGCTCAGCTGGCAGAGCACCGGGTTGTGGTCCCGGGTGTCGCGGGTTCGAGCCCCGTCACTCACCCCATATTCGTAGGCAGCGCGCGCCGCCCGACCTGGGCGGCGTTTTGCTAGTACCCCTCCCCCTCCGCGGCGGCCTCGGCGCGGCCGCGGTGGATCCACGCCAGCACGCCGAGGTAGAACAGCGCCAGCGGCGCCCCGATCGCGAACCAGCCGAGCGCGACCGCGAGGCCGTGCGGGTCGTTCGCCGCCGTGTACGCGGTGAGCGAAGGCCCGGCCCCGCCGCGCGCGCGCAGCATCACCGGGAAGAGCGCCGCCGCGGTCGCGCCGAGAATGCCGACGAGGAACGCGCCCGACGCGAGGAACGCCGCGCGGTCGTTCGCCCGCGCGCGCGCCACGAAGCCGAACGCGAGGCCGCCCGCCGCGAGCGCGGTCGTGGCCCAGGCCAGCGGGCGCGTGAGCAGGGCGGCGAACAACTCCGGATTGATGCGGCCGGTGAGCAGCGTGACCACCGGCCACAGCAGCGCGAGCGCGATCGCCAGGCGCCGGCCGAGCGCGCGGCTCCTCGCCGCCACCGCGCCGCTGGTCTTCCACGCGAGGAACTGCGCGCCGTGGTTCGCCAGCGCGAGCACCGCGAACAACCCCGCGAGCACGGTGTACCAGTCGAGGATGCCGACCGGGTCCTCGGGCAGGCCGCTCGTGAACAGCGCGAGCGCGAACCAGCCGTCCTGATCGAGCGGCACGCCGCGCACCAGGTTGCCGAACGCGACCCCGAAGAACAGTGCCAGCAGCGCGCTCGCCACCGGCAGCACGAAGTCCCAGAGCGCCCGCCACAAGGGATCCTTGACGTGGCTGCGGAACTCGATCGCGATGCCGCGCGCGATCAGGCACCACAGGACGAGGAAGATCGCGAGGTAGAAGCCCGAGATCCCGCTCGCCAGCGCGCGCGGAAAGGCGACGAACAGTGCGCCGCCGCCGGCGAGCAGCCAGACCTCGTTGCCGTCCCAGTACGGGCCGATCGCCGCCAGCACCTGGCGGCGCTCGGTGTCGGTCCTGGCGACGAATGGCGCGAGCATCCCGGCGCCGAAGTCGAAGCCGTCGAGCACGACGTAGGTGGCGAACACGAGCGCGACGAGCGCGTACCAGAGCTCAACCATGCGCCGCCTCGCCGCCCGCGGGACCGGGCACCCCCGCAGGGCCATGCGCGATCTCGCGGCCGACCAGGAACAGGAACAGGATCCCCAGCACGAAGTAGATCCCGGTGAAGCCGATCAGCGTGAACAGCGCGGTCCCGCCGTGCACGGTCGGGCTCGCGCCGTCCCTGGTGCGCAGGAAGCCGTAGACCAGCCACGGCTGGCGGCCGAGCTCGGCGGTCATCCAGCCCGCGGTGGTCGCGATGTAGGGCATCGGGAACGAGAGCGCGAGCGCCCACAACACCGCGCGCGCCCGCGCGAGCGTGCCGCGCCAGGCGAGCAGCATGGCGATTCCCATGAGCGCGATCATGATCGTGCCCAGCCCGGCCATGATGTGGAACGCGTAGTAGAGCAACTCGATGTTGTCGGGCCAGTCGCTCTCGGGGAATGCGTCGAGCCCGGGCACGTCGGCGTGGAACGTGCCGAACGCGAGGAAGCTCAGCATGCCCGGCAGCAGCACGGGGTTGTCGAGCTTCTTCTCGGCGACGTTCGGCTGGCCGATCACGTGGATGCCGGCGTTCGGGCCGCTCGCGAAGCGCCCCTCCATCGCGGCGAGCGCGGCCGGCTGATGCCGCGCGACCAGCTTCGCCTGGTGGTCGCCGGTCGGGAACGCGACCAGCACGCTCGCGATCAATCCGGCGGTCGTGCCGACCAGGAGGAAGCGCCGCGCCGCGTCGGCATGGACGCCGCGCAGCGCGTAGTAGGCGCCGACCGCGGCCATGACGAACGCGCCGGTGACCACGGTCGCGATCATGGTGTGCGCGTACTGCGCGAGCGCCCACGGGTTGAACAGGAACGCGCCGAAGTCCACCAGGCGCAGCGTTCCGTCCGCGTTGACCGCGTGGCCGACCGGGTGCTGCATGAACGCGTTCGTGGTCACGATGAAGTAGCCCGACAGCCAGCTCCCGAACCAGAGCGCGATCGCGGCGGCGAAGTGGCGCACGCGGCCCAGGCGCTTCTCGCCCCACACCAGCAGCGAGAGGAAGCTCGACTCGAGGAAGAACGCGAACAGGCCTTCCATGCCGAGGGTCTGGCCGATCACCGGACCGGCGATGCGCGAGAAGCGCGCCCAGTTGGTGCCGAACTGGAACTCCATGGGCACGCCGGTCACCACGCCGACCGCGAAGTTGATGCCGAAGATCCGGATCCAGAAGCGCGCCGCATCGTCCCAGCGCGTGTCGCCGGTCCTGAGACCGAGCGCCTTCAGGATCACGATCAGGAGCGCGAGCCCCATCGTGAGCTGCGGGAACAAATAGTGGTAAATGATCGTGAACGCGAACTGCAGCCGGTGCCAGACCAGCGCGTCGTGCAGCACGTCAGCCGTTGGCCAGCAATTCGCGCCGCGCGGCTGCCAGTTCGCGCTTGCGCTTGGGATCGACCTTCGGGTATTCGAGGTCGAGCTCCTCGAGCGCGTGGATCACGGCCTCGGCCACGACCAGGCGCGTGAACCACTTGTGATCGGCGGGCACGACGTACCACGGCGCCACGTCGGTGCTGGTGTTCCTGATCATGTCCTCGTAGGCGGACATGTATTCCTTCCAGTGCCCGCGCTCCTTGACGTCGGCCTCGGAGAACTTCCAATTCTTCTCCGGCTGGTCGAGGCGGGAGAGGAAGCGCCGCTTCTGTTCGCCCTTCGACACGTAGAGGAAGAACTTGCGGATCAGCACGCCGTTGCGCGCGAGATGGCGCTCCCAGTTCTTGATGTCCTTGAAGCGGTCCTGCCAGATGTCCTTCGTGATCACGTCCGCGGGCAGGTGCTGCGCGTCCAGGTACTCGGGGTGGACGCGCACTACGAGCACCTCCTCGTAGTAGGAGCGGTTGAAGATGCCGATGCGTCCGGTCTCGGGCAGGTGCCTGTCACAGCGCCACAGGAAGTCGTGGTCGAGTTCCTCGGAGGAAGGCTGCTTGAACGACGCCACAGTGACGCCCTGGGGATTGATGCCGGACATCACGTGCTTGATCGCCGAGTCCTTGCCCGCCGCGTCCATCGCCTGGATCACGATCAGCACCGAGCGCTTGTGCTCGGCGTAGAGCCTGGCCTGGAGGTCGGCGAGACGCCGCACGCCCTCGGCGAGGCGCTCCGCGGCCTTGTCCTCTGATTCGAGGCGCGCGCGATCGCCGGGATCGACCTGCTTGAGGCGGAACGACTTCGGGTCCTTGACGCGGTAGCGCTCGGCGAGGCGGGACTGTCCCTGCTTCTTCATGCGGCCCCCGATGGTGGGCGGACGCGCGCGGCCGGCAGGCTCAGGGCGAGGTGCGGCCGAGGCGTTCGAGCATCTCACGCAGGCGGCGCACGGCGCGGCCGCGATGCGAAATGGCGTTCTTCTCATCCTCAGAGTACTCGGCGAGTGCGCGGGTGTCACCCTCGGGCTGGAACAGGGGATCGTAGCCGAAGCCCCCCGCCCCGCGCGCTTGCTCGAGCACGAAGCCCTCGCAGCGGCCGTCGGCGGTCAGCTCCTTGCCGTCGGGCCCGACGAGCGCGAGCACGCAGCGAAAGCGCGCCCGCCGGTTGGGTCCGTGGATCCCCGATAGCTCGGCGAGCAACTTCGCATTGTTGTCGTCATCGCTCGCATCCTCTCCCGCGTAGCGCGCGGAGCGCACGCCGGGGTCCCCGCCCAGGGCGTCGACCTCGAGACCGCTGTCGTCGGCGAGCGCGATCTCGCCGGTGGCCTTCGCCACCGCCCGCGCCTTGAGCCGCGCGTTCGCGAGGAACGTGGCGCCGGTCTCCTCCGGCATGAGCGCGTCGCCAGGCCGCGCCACGAGCTCGACCCCGAGGTCGCCCAGCAGCGCGGCCAGCTCGCGCACCTTGTGCGCGTTCGCGGTGGCGACGATCCAGCGCACGGGGCTTACCGGGCGCGCGCGAACAGCGCGGTGTCGCCGATCGCCTTCGCCTGCGCCTTGACCACGCGCTTGAGCCCGCGTTCGGCGAAGCGCAGCAACTGCGCCAGCTCCGCACGCGAGAACGTGCCCTGCTCGGCGGTGCCCTGCACCTCGACGAAGTTGCCGGCGCCGGTCATCACCACGTTCATGTCGGTCTCGGCGGTCGAGTCCTCGAGGTAGCACAAGTCGAGCAGCACGTCCCCCGCCACCTTGCCGACGCTCACGGCGACGACCTGGTCCTTGAGCGGCGCCGAACTCAGGCCGCCTCGGTTCGCGATCGAGAACAGCGCGTCGTGCAGCGCGACGAACGCGCCGTTGATCGCCGCCGTGCGGGTGCCGCCGTCGGCCTCGAGCACGTCGCAGTCGAGCGTGATCGTGCGCTCGCCGAACGCCGAGAGGTTGACGACCGCGCGCAGCGAGCGGCCGATCAGGCGCGAGATCTCGAGCGCGCGGCCGCCCTTGTAGGACTCGCGCTGGACGCGCTCGGTGGTCGAGCGCGGCAACATCGCGTACTCGGCGGTGACCCAGCCCTGGCCCTTGCCCTTGAGGAAACCGGGCACGCGCTCCTCGACCGAGGCCGCACACAGCACGTGCGTCTGCCCGAACTGGACGAGGCAGCTACCCTCGGCGTGCGACAGGTAGTTGCGCGTGAACTTGATCGGGCGCAGTGCGGCCGCCGTGCGGCCATCGACTCGGGACATGAGGGCTCCTCTCGCGGGGCGCGCAGGCGCCCCAGGGTATGGCAACGCCGTCAGCCGGCGACGGTCACGACTTCGACCGGCGGCAGCGCGCGGCCGAGGAAACGTTCGGCCGTGCCCTGGAATGCCGCCGGCAGGTCCGACAGGTAGATGGCGTGCACGGGGCTTTGCCCGGCGGGCGCGCGCAGGCCGTGGGCGTCGAGCATCTCGACCACCGTGCGCGCCGTCTCCTCACCGGAGTCGACGAGCGCCACGTTCGGCCCCATGACCTCGCCGATCACGCGCTTGAGCAACGGGTAATGCGTGCATCCCAGGATCAGCGTGTCGAGGCCGTGGCCCTCGAGCGGCGCGAGGTATTCCTCGGCGATCTCGCGCGTGACCCGGTGGTCGATCCAGCCCTCCTCGACCAGCGGCACGAACAGCGGGCACGCGCGCTCGGTCACGGTGAGCCCGGGGGCGGCCGGATTGCGCGCCGCCGCCGCGAGCGCGCGACCGTAGGCGCCACTGCGCACCGTGCTCGCGGTCGCGATCACGCCGACCTGCCCGCTCTTCGTGCGCACCGCCGCGGCGCGGGCGCCCGACTCGATCACGCCCACGACCGGCACGTCGAGCTCGTCCGCGAGTTGGGGCAGCGCGAGCGCGCTCGCGGTGTTGCACGCGACCACGATCGCCTTGACGCCGCGCTCGAGCAGGAAGCGCGCGATCTCGCGCGAGAAGCGCGTGATCGTCTCGGGCGACTTGTTGCCGTAGGGCAGTCGCGCGACATCGCCGTAGTAGACCAGCTCCTCGTCGGGCAGGAGCCGCAGCAACTCGCGCACGACGGTCAGCCCGCCGATCCCCGAGTCGAAGACGCCGAGCGGGCGCGCGTCCATCAGCGCCACTCCGACACGAGCAACGGCCCGTCGAGGCGGATGTGCCCGGCCAGGGAGACGATCGGCTGGCCGCCCGCGGTGATCGTCACCCGTGACACGCCGGGCACGTTCGCCGCCAGCGTCTTGAGCAGCGCCGAGACGAGCAGTTCCTCGGCGGTCGAGCCGCCGCGGAAGCCCGTGCGCAACGCCGGCGAGAAGTCGAGGTAGAGGCCGCCGCCCGGGTCGCGATACACGTGCCGCAACGTGACACCGTCCGGGAACGGGCGCACGAGCGACTTGTCCTCGGGCCCGTCGAGCAACGCGCCGACGACCGTGCGCACGACGGTCTCGCCCTCGGCCTGGTCCTCGACCACCTCGCGCGTCTCGAGCGCGAGCCCGCCCACGGCCACGGCCGGGAAGTAAAGCTCGATGGCGCGCGTGCCGCGCGGGAGCGCGACCTCGGCGGAGACCGTGTTCGAATGTTCGCCGCGGTGGCGGAACCAGTACACGGTCCCGACCGCCGTGATGGTCGCGACCACGACCAGCATCAGTGTGGCGCGGCCGAGGAAGCCCAGCACGCGCTTGACCATCGATCCGGGGCTCACGGCCAGAACCCTCCGCCCGCGTAGCGCTCGAGCGCGCGCGCGAGCACGTCGGCGCGCGCGGACAGCGCGGCCGGATCGGCGAGGCGCTTGCGCTCGTCGGGGTTCGAGAGCATGCCGCACTCGAGCATCACCGCGGGCATGTTCGCGCCCTCGAGCGGCAGCACGCGCGACTGCCTCAAGCGCGTGCGCGCGCCGCCGGCCCCGGCGAGCGCGGCGAGCATCAGCTCGGCCACGCCGCGGCTGTCGGACGCATACCGCCCGGCGGCGTCGCGCCAGGGCACGAGCGCGAGCGGCCGGCCCGCGGCGCCACGCCGCGGGTCGTCCGCGCCACCGAACGCGGTCTCGGCGTCGAAGCCCAGCGGCGGAGCGACGGTCGCGGTCACGCCGCGCACGCCCGCTCCGGGCACGCCGTCGAAGTGAAGCGAGAGATAGAGGTCGCCGCGCGCGCGGTTCGCGGTCTCGATCCGCTGGAGCGCGGGCGGGTCGGTGTCGTTGTCGCGCGTGAGCACGACCTGCACGCCGGGCAGCCGCGCGCCGACCCGGGCGCGCAGCAGGCGCGCGAGCGCGAGCGCGAGGTCCTTCTCGCGCGGGCCGCCGGGGGGTGCGTAGCCCGAATCGGGCCCGCCGTGGCCCGGGTCGATCACGAGCACGCGCAGCGGCCGGTCCGGCGGCGCGCCGTACTCGGGCGCGAACGCGACGAAGCCGGGCGGCACCTCGGGCGCGAACTCGAGTTCGATCAACTGCTGTCCCTTGGGAACCTGCACGCGGTAGCTCCTCGCATCCTCACTCAGCCCGAGGTCGAGCAACACGCCGACCGGCTCGCGCCGGAAGCGCACGCCGCTCAGGAGGCCCTGTCCCGGGAGCGAGTCGCCGGGCACCGCCGACAGCATGCCGCCTCCGACGTCGACCAGGAAGCGGCTCTTGCGCGCGCTCACCACCGAGGGCTCGAGGCTGGTCGTGATCGGCAGCGTCAGGCGGGTGCGCGGGCCGGTGACCGAGAGCACGGGCGGGCCGAGGTTCGGCTCCTGGTCGAACAGCACGAGCCGGTTTGCGGCCGGGTCGTAGGCGGCGCGCGGCAGGAAGCGGCCCGAGAGCGCGAGCGGGAAGATCTCGATCGGCACCTGCACCTCGCCCGCGAACAGCCGCGCGGGCGCGGGCAGGCGGATCGTAACCTCATCGACGATCGCGTAAGGCGCGTCGACCGTGAGGCCGAGCGTGTGCTTGACGCTGCGCACCTCGAGCTTGCGCAGGTCCGGGCGCCAGTACTTCGTGCCGCCGACGAGGCGCGCGAGCGCATTCACGCCGACGTAGGTGCGGCCCTCGAGCTGGACGGTGGCGACGCTCTCGGTCGTGCCGCGCCCGACGCGCTCGACCTGCACCGCCGCGGTCGCGTTGCCGGCGATCGCCATGAGCACCACCAGGAGCAGCGCCCGGATCACGACTTGTCCCGGCCGCGCAGCTCGCGGCGCACTTCGCGGTCGGCATCGCGCGCGGCGATGGTGGCGCGCTTGTCGTGCAGCTTCTTGCCCTTGCAGACGCCCAGCGCGACCTTCGCGCGGCCGCGCGTGAAGTAAAGGCGGAGCGGAATCAGCGCGTATCCCTTCTGGCGCGTGAGGCCCCACAGGCGGTCGATCTCGCGCTTGTGCAGCAGGAGTTTGCGGACCCGCATGGGGTCGTGGTTCGACCGGTTGCCCTGCTCGTAGGGCGAGATGTGCAGATGGTGCAGGAACGCCTGGCCCTGGTCCACGATCGCGTAGCTGTCGGCGAGCTGGGCCTTGCCCTGGCGCAGCGACTTGACCTCGGTGCCGGTGAGCACGAGGCCGCACTCGAGCGTCGACTCGACGAAGTAGTCGTGCAACGCGCGGCGATTCGTGGCGACCGCGAAGTCGCCCCGCGAGGCGCCGTCCTTGACTGTGCCGCCGCCCGCGCCGGCGGGCCGCTTGCTCTCCGTCATGGCCCTACCTGAAAAAAGAAAGGCAGCCCGGGGGCTGCCCTTGCAAAATTGGTGCGGAAGGGGGGAGTTGAACCCCCACGAGATTGCTCTCACAGGAACCTGAATCCTGCGCGTCTGCCAATTCCGCCACTCCCGCGTGGATAGAGGCGGACCATAGCCAAGGGGGGGAAAAACGTCAAGGCGGGGCTCCCCGGGCTTCGCCGGGGGCCTCAGGCGCGCGCGTGCGCACCCTTCCGTGCCAACACCCGCTCGATCGCCTTCACCACGTCCGGCGCCTTGAGCCCGAACGCGGCCATCAGCTCGGCGGGCTTGCCGGACTGGCCGAAGCGGTCGTGCACGGCGACGAGTTCCATCGGCACGGGGTGCTGCTGGACCACCACCTCGGCGACCGCGCCGCCGAGGCCGCCGTTCACCTGGTGCTCCTCCGCGGTGACGATCGCGCCGGTCTCCTGCGCGGCGCGCACGATGATCTCCCGGTCGAGCGGCTTGATCGTGTGCAGGTTGATCACGCGCACGCTCACGCCCTTCGCCCTCATGGTCTCGCGCGCCTTGAGAGCCTCGTAGACCATCACGCCGCACGCGATCACCGTGACGTCGGTGCCGGCGCCGAACTGCTCGCCCTTGCCGAACGTGAACGGTGTGGACTCGTCGGTCACGACCGGCACGTCCTCGCGCCCGAAGCGGATGTAGACCGGCCCCGGGGTCGCCGCCGCCGCACGCGTGGCCTTGCGCGCCTCCCAGTAGTCGCACGGCACGACCAGCGACATGTTCGGGATCGCGCGGATGATCGCGAACTCCTCCATCGCCTGGTGGGTCGCGCCGTCGGGCCCGACCGAGATGCCGCCGTGCGCCCCGCCGATCTTGACCGGCAGGTTGGAGTAGGCGATCGACACGCGGATCTGGTCCGCCGAGCGGCAGCTCGCGAACGCGCCGTAGGTCGCGAAGAACGGCACCTTGCCCATCGCCGCGAGGCCCGCCGCGATCGACGCCATGTTCTGCTCGGCGATGCCGATCTCGAAGAAGCGTGCGGGATACTTCTCCGCGAAGAACGACGTCATCGTCGACTCGACGAGGTCGCCGACCATCACGACCACGCGCGGGTCGGACGCGCCGAGGTCGACCAGCGCATGGCCGAAACCCTCGCGCGTCTTCTTCATGCCGACCGGGTCCTGGAGGACGATGTCGTTGGCCATGGCGCCTACCCCGCGAGCAGGCGCGCTTTCCACGCGTCGTAGGTGGTGCCGAGCTCGACCAGCGCCTGCTCGCCCTCGTCCTTCTTGGGCGGCTTGCCGTGCCAGCGGTAGTCGTCGGCCATGTACGAGATCCCCTGCCCCATCACCGTGTGCGCGAGCAACACGCTCGGCCGGCCCTTGTGCGCGCGCGCCGCGTCGAACGCCGCGAGGATCGCCTCGTGGTCGTGGCCGTCGACCTCGATCACGTTCCAGTTGAACGCGCGGTACTTGTCGGCCAGCGGGGCGATGCCCATGATGTCCTCGACGTCGCCGTCGATCTGCTTGCGGTTGTAGTCGATCACCGCGCACAGGTTGTCGAGGCGATAGTGCGCCGCGCACATCACCGCCTCCCACACCTGGCCCTCCTGCTGCTCGCCGTCGCCCATCACGCAGTAGACGCGGCGCGGGTTCGCATCCATCCGCGACGCGAGCGCCGCGCCGATACAGACCGACAACCCCTGCCCGAGCGACCCGGCCGAGACCTCGATACCCGGCGTGTCGTGGCGCGAGGGGTGGCCCTGCAGGTGGCCGTCGAACTGGCGGAACTTCATCAGGTCCGGGAGCGGGAAGTACCCGCGCTCGCCCATCAGCGAATAGATGATCGGCGTGACGTGCCCGATCGAGAAGTGCCAGAAGTCGCGCTCCGCCCACTGCGGATTCGCCGGGTCGAGACTCAGCTCGTGGAAGAACAACACCGACCCGAAGTCGGCGCACGACAGCGGCCCGCCGGAGTGGCCCGAACCCGCGTCGATCAGCATGGTGACGATGTCGCGCCTGAGGCGGAGCGACATTGCGCGCAATTCGGCCAGGCTCAACCCCGCGCGGCCCCTTGCATGGCAACGCACGGGCGTGAGCGTGGCGGCGGCGGCCTCGTCCTTGGCGACGTGGGGCGCGGTCTGGGACATGCGGGGGCTCCGGGTTTCGGGGGCGGGCGGGGCGGCCTGTGGCACGCGGAATCGTGAACGCGACCACGCTAACACAGGCCGCCAGCACGGTCAAAATGCGCGCTACCGGTACTGCGCCTTGATCCGCCCCCAGGTCTGGAACTCGACCGGCGTGTTGGCGCACTGGTTGATCGAATGCGGCGACGGGTTACAGCCGTTGCCGCGCGGTTCGAGCGCGCCGGTGTAGGGCGAGTAGCCGTCGAACAGCTGCCACGCGTCCCCGGTGGTGTCGGGCATGCGGCCGATCGAGCGGTCGGGGCCGGCCTCGTGCGCGGAGTAGGTGTAGCTCTCGACCAGCATCGTGTCCGCGCCCACGGCGCGCCACAAGCGGACCGCGTCCCCGGCGTTCGCGAGCGAGAGCCCCGCGATCGTGCGGCCATGGTCGCGCTGCCAGGTGACCGCGTCGCTGCCGAAGATCACGCGATACTCGCCCGGGTTGATCACGCCGGTGCCCGCCCAGCGCACGGTCGAGTCGGAATCGGTGATGTAGTAGAGCGCCAGGTCGACCGGGACGGCTGCCGTATTCACCAGCTCGACCCACTCGTCGTCGCGCGCCGAGAACAGCGCGTTGCCGTCCCAATCGCGCGCGGGGGCGGGACAGATTTCGTTGAGCCGCACATCACACGAGGCCGAGCCAGCACGGGTGAGCGAGAGGGCGAAAACCAGGAACGCGGGGGCGAACAGGGCGAACAAACGACCAACTCCAGGACGCATGCGCGCGTCTCCCCGGGGGCGATCTCTGGGGGCGAGCCTTGTCCCAGCAGGAGTCGTGCCACGGCGGATCCCGCGGTTCCTGTGGTCTCTTCGCAGGATCCCGCATCCGTACGCGTCGCCGCGCCGGACAGAGTGTCCGCTCGTCGGACGCTTCGATTCCGCAACGCCCCATCGAACGGGCGGCGAGTGCCGGCAACGAACCCGGGGTTCAGCGCAGCAGGATGAGCTTGCGCGTCTCGAGGATCCCGGGCTCCGCCAGGCGGACGAAATAAAGGCCCGGCCCTAGCCTCCCACCGGAGTCACGGGTGCCATCCCAGCTCACCGCCTCATTGCCGGCGGGTCTCTCCCCATCCACCAGGCCGCGCACCAGCCGCCCGCGCACGTCGTACACGCCCAGCGTGACCGGGCCCGTCCGCGCGATCGAATAGCTCACGCGAGTCGTCGATTGCGCCGGGTTCGGGACGGGAGGCTGCAGGAAGCTGACGCGCAAGGGCGGTCCGGAATCGCCCACGCCCACCGGAGGACTCCATTCGAGCGCCCAGGCGTCGTTGAGCAAGTTGCCCCCGAACACGACCATGCGGTGCCGCAGGGGATCGTAGATCGCGCTGTGGCCCGACCGCGTGCCCGGCCGTTCGCCATCGGGCGCCAGCACGGCCCATGTGGGCGTGCCGGCGAGCGATAGCTCCCACGCGGCATGGTCGCCGCCCGCGAACATCACCATGCGGTCGCGCTCCGGGTCGTAGATCGCGCTGTGGCCCGACCGCGCACCCGGCGGCGTGCCGGCGGGCGTCAGCGCGGCCCACGTGGCCGTGCCCGCCAGCGCGAGCTCCCAGAGATCGTTGACCGTGCCGAGAAGACCGGTTCCCCCGAACAGCACCATGCGGTCGCGCACGGGGTCATAGATCGCGCTGTGGCCGGAGCGCGCGGAGGGCGCGGAGCCGGCGGGAGTCAACTCCGTCCACGAGGGCACTCCGGCGAGCGACAGTGCCCAGACGTCGTTCTTCGGGCCCAGGAGATCGGCGCCGCCGAACACCAGCATGCGGTCGCGCACCGGATCGTAGATCGCGCCATGAGCGAAGCGCCCGCTTGGCGGCGTGCCGGTGGGCGTCAGGAGATTCCATTGGGGCGCACCCGCAAGCGACAGCGCCCACACGTCCTGGTTGCTCCCTCCCCCGAAGACCACCATGCGGCCGCGCACCGGATCGTAGATCGCGCTCTGTCCCGACCGCGGGCTCGGCCCCGGGCCGGCGGGCGCCAGCACGGTCCAGCCGGGCGCGCCCGCAAGGGACAGCGCCCAGACGTCGTTGCGGGAACTGCCGTCGTCTCCCCCGAAGACCACCATGCGATCGCGCACGGGGTCGAGCATCGCGCTGTGGCCCTGCCGCCCGCTCGGAGGCCCGTCCCCGCTCGATGTCAGCGCCGCCCACGCGGGTGTCCCCGCCAGCGAGAGCCCCCAGACGACGACGTCGGCGACCTGCCCGAACACCACCATCCGGTCGCGCAGCGGATCGTAGATCGTGCTGTGGTTGGAGCGTACGCTCGGCGGCCCACCGGTGGGGCTCAGCCCGGTCCAGGCGGGTGTGCCATCCAGCGACAACGACCAGGTGTCGTTGCGAAGATTGGCCGGGGTGAACCCCCCGAACACCAGCATGCGGTCGCGCACCGGATCGTAGATCGCGCTGTGGCCCATGCGTGCCGCAGGCGCCACCCCCGTGGGACTCAGGGCCGTCCAGCCCGGCGTGCCTGCGAGCGAGAGCGACCAGGCGTCGTTGCGCACACCGGAGAGGCCGAGTCCCCCGAACATCACCATCCGGTCGCGCACCGGGTCATAGATCGCGCTTTGATAGGCTCTCTCACTCGGTGGCGTGCCGGTCGGTGCCAGGTTCGCCCACCCGGGCGTGCCCGCCAGCGACAGCGCCCAGACGTCGTTTCCCTGGCCGCCGAACACCACCATGCGGTCGCGCACCGGATCGTAGATCGCGCTCTGGCCGCTGCGCGCGGCGGGGGGAGCGCCGACGGGCGCCAGCGCGCTCCAGGCGGGTCGACCCCCCAGGGAAAGAACCCAGGTGTCGTTGCGGTCGCCGGTTGCGTCGCGCCCGCCAAACAGCACCATGCGGTCGCGCAGCGGATCGTAAATCGCACCGAGGTCGTAGCGCGCGCTGGGCGGAGTCCCCGTGGGGCGCAGGTTGGTCCACACCGGAGTCCCGGCGAGCGACAGCGCCCAGACGTCGTTGAAGTTGCGCGCGTCGTCCGTGCCGCCGAAGATCACCATGCGATCGCGCACCGAGTCATAAATCGCGGCGTGACCGTGCCGTGCAGCGAGCACGAGTTCGGACCACGCGCCGTCCATGGCGGTCGACGTTCGCGTCGGCGTCCCCGAAGGCGCGGCGACGCCCGCGGGAGTGAGCCCGGTGGCGCTGCGCGCACCGGCGAGGCCCAGCATGTACGCATGTTGCCAGGAGGGGAGCCCCGGATCGTTCGCGGCCAGCAAGATCCGGTCGCGGACTCCGGGCGGCAACACCGGCCCGGCGGCGACGACGACCTGGGTCTCGGCGAATGCGGGGGCGTCCCGGCCGGGCAAGGACGATGCGGCTGCGGAGCCGCGAAGGGCTGCGGTCATCCCCGCGAGCGCGAGGAGGAAACGGGCGCGATGGAAGTTCATGACCATCCTCCGGTCGTGCGGCCGCCGAGGGCGGACCCTGGACCAAGGCGGCATGGCGGTGCGCCATGCGCGGCTCCTCTCGGGAGGTGGAGGAACCCGAAACAACACCCCAATCATGACCGAGGGCGGTTGAGAAGGAGTTGAGGACGCCGGGGTCGGGGATGGCCTTGCCCGCAGCCGGGGGCGTCGACGGAAGTCGCAGGCCGGGTGCGCCCCCGGCCCGCGCCATCCGGAAACGCGCGCTACCGCGTGCGCGCCTTGAGCTTGGCGTCCAGGAAGCCGCCCATCCGCTCGAGCGCCTGCTCGAGCTTCTCGATCGAATTCGCGTACGAAAGCCGCAGGTACCCCTCACCGTACTGGCCGAACGCCGTGCCCGAGAGCGTGGCGACGCCAGCCTCCTCGAGCAGGGCATTCGCGAGGTCGCCCGAGGCCATGCCGGTGCCCGTGATGTTCGGGAACGCGTAGAACGCGCCCGTCGGCATCGTGCAGGTCACGCCGGGGAGCGCGTTCAGTCCCGCGACCAGGCGGTTTCGGCGGCGATGGAACTCGGCCACCATGGCGTCGACCGAATCCTGCGGCCCGGTGAGCGCGGCCTTGCCCGCCTTCTGCACGAACGAGTTGGTGCACGAGTTGCAGTTCGTCATCAGGCGCGCGACGTGCGCCGCCAGCGCCTTGTCCATCACGCCGTAGCCCAGCCGCCAGCCCGTCATCGCGTAGGTCTTCGAGAACCCGTCGAGGATCACCGTGCGCTCGCGCAGCCCGGGGAACGCGGCGATCGACTCGTGCGTGCCCTGGTAGAGAATGCGGCTGTAGATCTCGTCCGAGAGGATCCAGAACGAGTGCTTGCTCGCGAGGTCGGCGATGGCCTCGAGCGCGGCGTGGTCGAGCGTGCCGCCGGTCGGGTTGTGCGGCGAGTTGAGCACGAGCAGTTTCGTGCGCGGGGTGACCAGCGACGCCAACTCGTCGACGTCGACCGTCCAGTTCTTCTCCTCGCGCAGGCGAATCGGCACGGCCTTCGCGCCTAGAAATTGAATCACGGATTCGTAGATCGGGAAACCCGGGTTCGGGTAGATCGCCTCGTCGCCCTCATCCAGCAGCGCCATCATCGCGAAGAACAGGATCGGCTTGCCGCCCGGCGTGACCACGACCTGGTCGGGCTCGGCATAGATGCCGCGCGTCTGCTCGATGTGCGCCGCGATCGCCTCGCGCACGTCGCGCAGCCCGGCCGAGGGACCGTAGTGCGTCCAGCCCGACTGCATCGCCTCGATCGCGGCCTGGCGAATGTTCTCGGGCGTGTCGAAGTCGGGCTCGCCGATCTCGAGGTGCACGACGGACCTGCCCTGGGCTTCGAGCGCCTGGGCGCGGGCGAGGACTTCGAACGCGGTCTCGGTGCCCAGCCGGGCCATGCGCGCGGCGTAGTTCATGGACGGGATTCCTCCGGGGAACGATGGGGGTCGCCGACAGACCATTCTAGCCCCAATCGGGCCTCGGAACGAGTCCCCGCCGCGGACCGGGTCGAGATCCAGGCGAGCGACGGGGTGACCCGGCCCGGTCGCCCCACGTCCAGCCGGACCCGCTCGGAAGCCGCGCCGGTCGCGACCCAGGCGCCGCCCGGCACGTCCGGGTCCAGCCAGCCGAACGCCGAGCGGCCCGAGCCCAGGCGGGCCTCCCCCGAGGCCAGGAGCCCGCCCGGCAAACGCCCCGCGGCCCGCACCCGCCACAGCTCCCGGGCGAGCCCCCGGCGGTCGAAGCGCAGCTCGCCGGCAACCGTCAGCCGCCCGCCCCACGCCGGGGTCCGGAACGCGAGCAGCGCGCGCACCGGGCCGGCGTCGCGCCGCAGCTCGATCCACCCGCCGCCCGGGGCGGTCGCGCGCAGCGCGGACCAGAGGCGCGCCGCCTCGTAGGGCCGGCGCTCGATCGCGTGCGCCTCGAGGCGCCAGGTCCATGGGTCGTCCGCACCATCGATCGGGCCACGCGCGAGCACGCCGACGTGCGCATGCGGACGGCGTTCGGGGCGCGCGCGCAGCGGCGTGAACCCGGCCGACTCGGTCTCGAGCAGCAGCGCCGCGCGGGTGCTGCGCGCGCCGCGCGGCGCGAACTCGCCGGTGAACGTGCTGCGCGTCTTGCCGCGCGCATCGAGCGCGAGCGCGGCCTCGAGCCGCGCGCCCGCGTTCCACTCCGCGCCGCCCACGCGCGCGCCGACTTCGAGGCCACCGGCGCCGGTCACGATGCGGGCCGCGCGCTGCTCCGCGGCCGACGCGCCCGGAGGCGGCACGCGCCGGGGATCCGAGCGCGCGCCCGCGACCACGAGCCACCACGGCCCGCGCGAGAGAGCGGCCGCGAGGGCGCGTTCGCCGAGCGCATCCCGCGCCGAGTCCTCGCGCGCCGTGCGGTGGCGCACGCCCGCCACGGGCAGCCAGGCCTCGCCCACCCGGCGCGCATCGCGCCGGGTGTCGGCCACCAGCACGCCCAGCCGCCAGTCGCCGCGCCGCGTCTCGAGCCACGCGCCCTCGAAGCCGCCCGCTGCGCGCGCCGGCGACGCAGTGGGCAGCGGTGCCTGCGCGATCGCGGGTCCGCGCGCGGCAGAACCCGGCGCACGCGTGCCGACGAGCGCGGGGCCGAGCACGAGGCCGGCGCCGACGTCAGGCAGGACGCGCCCGAGCGCGAGCGAAAACGCGGAGGACGGTCGCCACGCCAGGCGCAGCGCGAGGTCGTCGACCGTGCGGCGCTCGCGGGGCTCGCGCGCCAGCAGGGCCGTGAGCGCCATGCGCCCGCGCGCCGAATGGAGCGACAGCGCGAGCGCCTGCGCGCCCCCGGCCGCGCGCCAGCGCCCGCGCGCGCTCGGGCCCGGGGCTGGCGCCTCGCCGCGCTCGAGCGCCGCGCCCGGGTCGTCGAGCACGAGCCCGGTCTCCCCCTCGGCGTCCTCGAGCGCGTCCTCGCGCGCCGGGTCGAGCGCGGCGGTCGAGTCGGCGGGGTCGCCCGCCTGCGCGCGCCCCGCGCGGGCGTCGCCGAGGACGAGGAGCGCAAGCAGCGCGGCCAGGCCGCGCGCGCTCACCACGACACGCCGCCTTCGAGCAGGTCCGACGCGCCGAGCACCGGGTGCACCATGCGCGCGAAGCCGGCGCGCGCGCCGCCCCCGCCCGCCCGCGCGCCGACCGCGAACCCGAGCGTCCACGCCAGGGGTGGACCGACCGCCCCCGCGCTCAGCGACAGGCGGCCGGTCCCGAGCGCGACCCCGCCCCCGGTGCGCGCACCGTGCAGGTCGCGCGTGCGTGCGAGGTGCGCCCGGGCCGGGCCGAGGTCGAACGCCACCTCGGCGGTCCAATCGGGATCGGCGAGCACGTCGGGGTTGCCGCCGCCGAGCAGCGAGCGCAGGGAGAGCTGGGCGAGCGCGCGTCCCCGCGTGCCCGGCACGCGCGCGGCGGCCGAGGCGTCGAGCGACCCGCCCCGACCGCGGCCGCCGAAAACCGGGCCGCGCCGCTCGCTCCACCCAGCGCCCACCCACGTGCCCGCGCGCGCAAGCGCTGCGCCCAGCACGAGGCGCGAGCGCCGCGCCTCCGCGGGGCCGAAGGTCTCGAACCCAAGCGCCGCGCTCCACGGCGCGCGCCGGATCGCGAACGCGGCACGCACGCGCGCGAGCGCGTCGAGCTCGAACAGGCGGGCGCGCTGCACCGAGAGCGCCGCGCGGCCCCCGGCCGGATCGATGCGCCCCGGCTGGTCGAACAAGGCGAGCGCACCCGGGAGATCGGCGAGCGGAGCGGCGCCGGTCGCCCACGCGCCCGCGCCGCCCGGATCGGGCACGACGCCCGCCGACGCCACGCGCGCGGCGAGCGCGAGCGCGAGGGCGAGCGCGGGCAGGGCGAGCCTCATCGCACCACCACATACGCGCGGGCGTGCGCCACGGCCGCGCTGCCCGATTGGTCCCTCGCCTCGAGGCCGGCGACGTACACGCCCGGCGCCACCGCGTCGCCGCCCTCGGCGCGGCCATCCCACGCCACGCCCGCCTGGCCCGGTCCATCGGCGCGGTCGAGCAGCGCGCGCACGAGCCGCCCGCGCAGGTCGTACACACCGAGCGACACGGTCGCACGCTCGAAGCCCGTGCGAAAGCGCAGCAGCGCAGCCTCGCCGGCGCGCGGGCGCGCACCCTCCCCCAGGGCGACGAGTGCGACGCCGGGCGCGAACGCGCCGCCGTCGATCGAGTTCACGCGCCCGGGCGTGCCGCCGTCCGCCGCGCTCACGCCCCAGGTCGCGGCCGCGCGGCTCGGGCTCGTGGCCGAGCGGCGCTCACGCGTCGTGCCGGGCGGGTCGCCGCCCGGCAGGTCCATCGCGTCGCTGACGCGGCCACCGGGCGCGCGCACGACGACGCGGTCGGCCGGACCCGCGCCGGATGCGCCGTTGTTGAGCGCCGCCCACGGCTGGCAGGCCGCGACCCGATCGGTCGGCAGATCCGGGTGCCGCGCCCGGAGCGCGGCCGGGTCGGAAGTGAGCACCACCAGACTGTCGGGCGCGACGCTGAACGCGCCGTCGCCGTTGGCGGGCAGGATCACCGTGCCGCGATGGCCGGTCGCATCCTCGAGCGTCCAGTCGAACAACACCACGGCCGCGCCCGACACGTTGCGCAACTCGACCCACTCCGGCCCATCCCGGGGCGCGGACTCGACCTCGTTGACGATCAGCACCCCGGGACCGACCTGGACCTGCGCCGCCACGCGGTCGTTCGCGGGCGCGCCGTCGTCCTCGATGCGCGCCTGAAGCGCGATGTCCCACGCGCCGGGGCCGGGCGGCGTGAACGAGAGCTCGACCAGCAGCGAGTCCCTCGGGTCGAGGTCCGCCGGAGTGTCGAGGCGTGCCACCAGCGAGTCGGGTGCGAGGCCGGCATCGCCCTGCCCCGCGGTCGCGGCGGTTTCGACCGGACGGGGCGCGGCCCACAGCAGCACCTCGATCTCGTGCGCCGCGAGCGCGCCCACGCCCTTGTTCGACAGCAGCGCCGAGATCGTGACCGGGTCGCCGGGCTCGAGCCGCTCGCTCGAGACCGCCCCGTGCGCGAGCGCGGCATCGCGCTCGGGCTGGTTCGGGAGCCCGGGCGTGCCCGGGGTCAGCGCGACGAAATCGGCGGCGTTATCCCCGGTGTCGACGCCGTCGGGCACGCGCGCGAGCGCGTAACCGGCGGGCACGTCCTCGGCGGGACGGCCCTCGAAGTAGCCGGACCAGGTCAGCGCGCCGTAGCCGACGACGTCGTAGGTGCCGCCGGGCGCGGTCAGGCGCACGGCGTCGGGGCCGTTCTCGAGGTCGACGATCTGCACGCGATCGGGCGCGGGCACGACGCGCCCCTCGCCGATCACGAACCGGCCGCGCGGCGGGATGACGTCGCCGGGCTGCCCGGTCCAGACCAGGCGCCAGCGCTCGGCTCCCGCGCCGTCGCCGGCCTCGAGGCGGTAGCCCGCGAGCGGGACGACGGAATCGCCGCGATTGGCGAGCTCGACGAATTGCCAGCCGCCGTCCGTGCCGGCGGCGTCGTAGAGGATCTCGTTGAGGACGACCTGCGCGCGGACCGGCGGCGAAGAGGCCGCGAGCAGCGCGAGCAGAGGGAATGCGATGGGACGGCGCATGGCGACGCCTCACGCGGGGGCGTGACGCGGGGGCGGTGGCTCCGGGTCGGTGCTAGGCGAGTCCGCGGCGGCGGCGGATCCACCACTCGGCGGTCAGCAGCGAGGTCGCGAGCGCAAACACGAGCGGCGACTCCCACAGCCTGAGCGCGCGCTCGCGCCCGGCGCGCGGGCGCGCGGCGGCGAGCGCGGGCGCGATCGAGCCCTCGCGCCCGGGGGCCACGGCGATGCCGCCGCTCGCGCGCGCGACTGCGGCGAGCAGGCCGGGATCGGGCGCGGTGTCCTGCCACTCCGCGCTCTGGGCGTCGACCCAGAACGTGGCACGCGCGCTGCCGACCGTGCGGCCTTGCAGCGTGGCGGTCGCGCTCGCCTCGTAGCGCCCGGGCGGCAGGCCCTCGGCGAGCGCTCCATAGCCGCCCTGCCCCGCCGGCGCGAGCGTGAGCTCGCGCGTGACCGGCCCGGCGATGCGCAG
>JBKJJJ010000069.1:0-9172 GCA_046598045.1 Candidatus Eiseniibacteriota bacterium | reverse complement strand
GCCCGGGGCGCGCGCGGCATCCGCGGACTGGTACATCGGCTGCGCCGCCTCGTGCCACAGCGTCTCGAGCGCCTCCGTCGCCGAGGTGCAGTCGGCGACGGAGGCGCTCGAGACGCTGTGGCACGAGGCGGCGCAGGCGATGTACCAGTCCGCGGATGCCGCGGGCGCGCCGGGCGCCGAAGCTCCCGCCGACGGCACGAAGAAGAAGGCCGGCGGCGATGGGGCGGTGGACGCGGACTTCGAGGTCGTGAACTAAGTCCGGCGCGGCAACCGATTGCGGGACGCCCCGGACGACGTCCGGGGCGTCTTTGCGTCGCCAGAGTTTACGGAATCAGGACAAACAAGAGCGCCCTTGCGCGCATCCTAGGAACACAAAAGTCCCCTGCGGTTCACGTGCGGAGCTTCCGGAAGGGAGCACGACCCGTCCTTCGGTGTACGGGTCAACCTGCACGGCTCAAGTGGGGGACTTTTATTTGTTTCCCGGCGGGTTCTAGAGGCGGACGATCTTCGGGCTCTTCTTGCCCTTGAGCGCGTTCCTGGTGTCGACGATCGAGCGTGCGTGCTTGAGGATCTCCCCGAAGTCGAATTCCGCGTGGTTGGTCGCGACCACGACGCAGTCGTAGCGCTTGAGCGCGGCCGGGCTGATCGCCACGCTGGTACGCTTCTTCCCGGAGAAGTCGAGGCGGGGCACGTGCGGGTCGGCGTAGTCGACGCGCGCGCCCATGTCCTCGAGCAGCTCGATCAGGTCGAGCGAGGGGCTCTCGCGCGTGTCCTCGATGTTCGCCTTGTACGACACGCCCAGGATCAGGATCCTCGCGCCCCGGACGGCGCGGCGGTGCCCATTCAGCGCCTCGACCACGCGGCGCACGACGTGCTCGGGCATGTGGCCGTTGACCTGGCCCGCGAGTTCGATGAAGCGCGCCTCGAACCCCGAGAGCTTGGCCTTCCACGACAGGTAGAACGGATCGATCGGGATGCAGTGCCCCCCGAGCCCGGGACCCGGGTAGAACGGCATGAAGCCGAACGGCTTCGTCGCCGCCGCGTCGATCACCTCCCAGACGTCGATGCCCAGGCGGTCGCACAGGAGCGCGGTCTCGTTGGCGAGGCCGATGTTCACGCTGCGAAACGTGTTCTCGAGCAGCTTGACCATCTCCGCCACGCGCGTCCCCGAGACGGGCACCACGGTGTCGAGCGTCTGGCGATAGAGCGCGCACGCCACCTCGGTGCAACGCGCCGTCACGCCACCGACGACCTTCGGGATGTTGCGCGTCTGGAAGACCGGGTTGCCGGGATCGACGCGCTCGGGCGAGAACGCGAGGTAGAAGTCCTTGCCCACCGTCATGCCGCGCGCGCTCAGGCGTGGGAGGATCAGCTCGTCCGTCGTGCCGGGGTAGGTCGTCGACTCGAGGATCACGAGCTGCCCCTTGTGCAGGTAGCGCGCGACCTCGTCCGCAGCCGCCACGATGTAGGAGACGTCGGGATCCTTCGTCTTGTTGAGCGGCGTGGGCACGCAGATGTTGACCGCGTCGGCCTTCTTGAGCACCGAGAAATCGGTGGTCGGCAGGAACCGGCCCGCGCGCACGGCCTGGGCGACGTCGGCCGAGGCCACGTCGCCGACGTGCGAGCGGCCCTGCTTGAGGCGGGCGACTTTCGCGGCGTCGACGTCGATTCCGTACACGGTGAACCCGGCCCGGGCGAACTCGATCGCCAGGGGCAGGCCCACGTAGCCGAGGCCGATGATCGCCAGCCGCGCCTGGCGCTTCTGGAGCTTCAATTCGAGAGACATGGGCAGCCCGTCGTCAGGTCCCAAAGCAGATGCGGCCGGGACGGTCCCGGACGCCGGCAGGCGCACTATAGCAAACGCTCCGCGCGGGGGTCCACGCGACATGAACGCGGTTGACACCGCCGGACAGCGGGCCTAGCCTTTTGGGCAGTGCAGTTGAGCGGAGCGAAGCGAGGTTGCCTGTCCTTGCCGTGACGCCGTGATCCCGTCACCAACTTCTCTTGCGAAGCGGTTGTCCGTGCGCAGGGGTGGCGAGGAAATCGCGGACACGACCCGGTGCGGGGAGCCTCCTTCCATTTCTGGGCGAATCATCACCCGAGGCCCGCGCATGTCATCCTCCGCTCCCGGCTCCACGACCATTCCCGATCCTGTCTATCCGCTCCGCAACGGCGTCGTGTACGTCGTGCGCTTCCTCGTCAACGGGGAGGCGCGCTACGCGCAGGCCTTCGGCGATCGCTACGCGTTGCTCGACGCCGCGCCGTGGGCCGGCGGCCGCCCGACCGGCAAGGAGATCCCGGCGGCCGGCGCGCGCCTCCTGCCGCCGTGCGAGCCGGGCAAGATCGTGTGCATCGGCGTCAACTACGCGGACCACGCGAAGGAAAGTACGAGCATGAGCGCGGTCCCCGACGAGCCGGTGCTGTTCATGAAGCCGCCCTCGGCCCTGTTGCCCCATGGCGGCACGATCCTGCTGCCGCCCGGCGTCGGACGCGTGGACCACGAGGCGGAGATGGCGCTCGTGATCGGGCGCCGCGTGTACCGCGCCGGTCGCGACGAGGCGCGGGCGGCGATTGCCGGCGTCACCGCCGTGAACGACGTCTCCGCGCGCGTGCTGCAGAAGAAGGACGGCCAGTTCACCCGCGCGAAGGGCTTCGACACGTTCTGCCCGCTCGGCCCGGCGATCGCACTCGGTCTCGATCCCGACGACCTGTCCGTGGTGGCGCGCGTCGGGGACGAGGTGCGCCAGGACGGGCGCACGAAACACCTCGTGGCGGGCCCGGTGGACCTCGTGGTCTACATCTCCAACGTGATGACGCTCGAGCCCGGCGACGTGATCTCGACCGGGACCCCGGCCGGCGTCGCGCCGCTCGCGCCGGGCGACCGCGTCTCGATCGAGATCGAGGGCGTCGGCGCGCTGGTCAACGACGTGCGCGAGCGCCCGCCCTTGTGACACCCGATCCAGGCGACGACCTCGTCGTCCTCGATGCCGACGTGCGCACGATGGACGCGGGCCTTCCCCGCGCCCGGGCGTTCGCCGTGCGCGGCGGACGCGTGGCGCAAGTCGGAGACGCCGCGGGCGCGCGCGCCGTGGTCTCGCCGCGCGCGCGCGTGCTCGAGGCCGGGGGCCGCGTGGTCACGCCCGGCCTGATCGATGCCCACACCCACCTGGCGATCTGGGCGCGCGCACGCGGTCGCCTGTCGCTCGCGCGCGCGGCGTCGCTCGAAGATGCGCTCGCCCTCATTCGCGCGGCGCACGATCGCCTCGCTCCCGGTGCGCGCCTCGTGGGCGAGGATGTCCCGCCGTTCGGCGCGTGGGGCCGCCTGCCGACGCGCGCGGACCTCGATCACGCCGCCCCCGGGCGTGCGGCCGTGCTGCACGGGCGCGACCGTCACGCGGCCTGGGTTTCGAGCGCCGCGCTGCTCGAGTCAGGCATCTCGCGCGACACGCCGGACCCGCCCGGCGGCCGGATCGCGCGCGATGCCCACGGCGACCCGACCGGCCTGCTCTACGAGAATGCACTGGATCTGCTCGCCCGCTCCGCCGAAGCGCTGGATCCCGACGGGCTCGCCGCCGCGGTCGGGCGCCTCGGCGAACTCGGGATCACCTTCGTCCACGATTTCGGCACGCGCGCGGCCTGGGACGATCTCGCGGCGCTGCGCGCGCAGGGGCGGCTTCCGGTCCGCGTGGCATTCGGGTTCTTTGCGGACGGGCCTCCCGGGGACGAGGCGTACCCCGTGCCCGGTGAGCTGGCCGCGGATGAGCTCCTCTGGCCGTTCGCGCTCAAGGAGTTCGTCGATGGCACGCTCGGCTCGCGCACGGCGTGGATGCTCGAGCCCTTCGCCGACGGCTCGGGCAGCGGCATGGCCCGGACCGACGCGGCCGGCCTCGATGCGGCGGGCGAGGCGGCGCGGGCGCGGGGCTGGAGCCTCGCCTTGCACGCGATCGGGGACCGCGCCACGCGCGCGGCGCTCGACGCGTTCGCGCGCTGGCCCGCCGATGCGCGCACGCGCCTGCGGCCGCGCATCGAGCACGCGCAACTCGTGGATCCCGCGGATCTGCCGCGCTTCGCCGGGCTCGGCGTCGTGGCGTCGATGCAGCCCGTGCACGCGGTGAGCGACCGCGCGCTCGCGGAGCGCGTGTGGGGCGCGCGCGACCGGGCGGGGGGCTACGCCTGGGGCGCGCTCGAGCGCGCGGGGGCCAGGCTCGCGTTCGGCTCCGACGTGCCGATCGAGGAGCCTGACCCGCGCGCCGGGCTCGCCGCAGCGGTGACCGGCGCGGACCCGGCGGCATGGGAAGCCGGCGATGCGCCGGCGCGCGCGCTGACGCTCGAACGCGCGTTCGCCGCGTTCACCAGCGGCGCCGCCTGGGCGGCCTCGCGCGAGGCGGTGCTCGGGCGGTTGGCCCCCGGCGCGCACGCGGACTTCGTGCTGTGGGACACGGACCCGTGGACGACGCCGGGAAATCGTCTGGCGTCGGTTCCGATCGCCTCGACGTGGGTCGGCGGGCGCAGGGTCTGGCCCGCGGTTTGACCATGGGCCGCGCGGGCGTTATGCTGCGCGCCGCGATGAGCGACCCCGAGCAGGACTCCGCCAGCACGTCCCGACCACAGGACGCCGACGACGCCGCGCTCGTCGAGCGCGCGCAGGCGGGCGAGTCGTCGGCGTTCGATGAGCTGATGCGCCGCTATGAAGGGCGCGTGTTCCACCTCGTGCGCCGCATCGTGGGCGACCCCGACGAGGCCGAGGACGCGCTCCAGGAAACGTTTCTCTCCGCCTACCGCGGACTGCCGCGCTTCAAGCGCGAGGCCAGGTTCTCGACCTGGATCTTCCGCATCGCGACCAACGCCGCGCTGATGCGCCTGCGCAAGCGCCGCGAGGGCATGGTCTCGCTCGACGCGCCACTGCCGTCGGACGGCGAAGGCGAACCCCGGACGCTCGACCTGAGGGATTGGAGCGCGACCCCCGACCAGGAACTCGCCGACCGGGAAACCAAGGGCGCCATGGACGAGGCGATCGCCGCGTTGCCGCCCGAGCTGGCGGCGGTCTTCCTGTTGCGCGACGTCGAAGGGATGTCGAACGAGGAGGCCGCCGAGGCGACCGGGCTGTCGCTCGCGGCGGCGAAGTCGCGCCTGCACCGCGCGCGCCTGATTCTCAGGGATCGCCTGAACCGGCACTTCGCCGGGCGCGCCCAGGATGGGGGCGGACGCTCTAGAACGACGTCCGCGTGAGCCAGATGAACAGGATCCCCGCCGCCAGCACGATGCGGTAGACCGCGTAGGGCGTGAAGCCGGTCTTGCCGATGTGGCGCAGCAGGAAGCCGATCGCGAGGTAGCCCGAGACCGCGGACGCCGCCATGCCAGCGGCGATGACGGCGGGCGAGCCCTGCGTGATGTGTTTCGCGTTGAGCACGACCGCGCCGAGGATGGCGGGGATCGAGAGCAGGAACGAGAAGCGCGCCGCCGCGGCGCGCGTCAGGCCGCACAGCAGGCCGCCCAGCATCGTGATGCCCGAGCGCGAGACGCCCGGCACCAGCGCGCTGGCCTGGAGCACACCGATCACGGCGCCCTTGCCGGGCCCGACCTCGGTGCCCGATCCGGCCGGGCGGCGGTCGACCGCGAACAGCAACAATCCGACGCCGGCGAGCGTCGCGGCCATGAGCGGCGGCCAGTCGTGCATGCGCTCGAACAGGTCCTTGAACGCGAGGCCGAGCGCGATCGCGGGCAGCGTGGCGAGGCCGAGCACGAGAACCTGCTTGAGCTCGGGCGTCACGCGGCGCGAGGCGATGCCGGCGAACGAACCGCGCGCGAGCGCGAGCAGGTCGTGGCGGAAGTACGCGAAGACGGCGATCAGAGTCCCGAGGTGCAGTGCGACGTCGAAGGGGACGTTGTCCGCGGGATCCCCCCAGCCGAACAGCCAGTGCGAAAGGGCCAGATGGGCCGACGACGAGATGGGAAGGAACTCGCTCAGACCTTGAATGATGCCGAGGATCGCCGCCTGCCAGGGAGCCATGGTGCGCGAACCTAACAGAGCCCCCGAAGCCGGGTCAAATCCCGCGCCCCCGCGCGTGGCGGCGGAGGCGGGGCGGGTGTCGATCGCGACCATGGCCTCGCGCATCCTCGGGCTCGCGCGCGAGCAGGTGATGGCGGCTTTCTTCGGCGCGGGGTTGTTCACCGACGCGTTCAACGTCGCGTTCCGGGTGCCGAACCTCCTGCGCGACCTGTTCGCCGAAGGCGCGCTCTCGGCCGCGTTCATCCCGACCTTCACCGCGACCGACCACAAGGCCGGCCGCGCGGAGGCGTGGCGGCTCGGGGCGCAGGTGATGAACGCGCTCGCGCTCGCCCTGCTCTTGCTGACGATCGTCGGCTGGATCATCGCGCCGTGGCTCGTGCCGCTGCTCGCGCCCGGCTTTGCCGCCATCCCCGGCAAGCTCGAGTTGACCATCCTGCTGTCGAACATCATGCTGCCGTTCCTGCTGTTCGTCGCGCTCGCGGCGGCGGCGATGGGCATGCTCAACGCCGTGCGCCAGTTCACGGTGCCGGCGCTCGCACCGCTGTTCCTCAATCTCGGGATGATCGTCGTCGGCGTGGCGCTGATCCCGGTGTTCAAGGCGGCGGGGCAGCCGCCGATCCTCGCGATGGCGGTCGGCGTGCTGGCGGGGGGGCTGCTCCAGTTCGTGGTCCAGGTTCCGAAGCTCTGGAGCCTCGGCTGGCGCCCCGCGTGGCCGCCCGCGCTCAGTCACCCGGGCGTGCGGCGCATCGCGTTCCTCATGCTGCCGGCGACGATCGGCCTGGCTGCGACCCAGCTCAACATTTTCGTCAACACCATCCTCGCGTCGCAGCTGTCGCAGGGCTCGGTGTCGTGGCTGTCGTACGCGTTCCGGCTGATGCAGCTGCCGATCGGCGTGTTCGGCGTCGCGCTCGCCACGGTGTCGCTGCCGACGGTCGCGCGCCAGGCGGTCGAGGGCAACCTGGTCGCGCTGCGCGGCACGCTCTCGGGCGCGTTGCGGCTGGTGTTCGCGCTCACGCTGCCCGCGACGTTCGGGCTGTGGGCGCTCTCGCAGCCGCTCGTGCAGTTGCTCTACCAGCACGGGCACTTCCACGTCTCGGATACCGATCAAACCGCAGCCGCGTTGTCGGCGTACTGCATCGGGCTGTGCGCCTACGCGGCGGTCAAGGTGCTGGTGCCGACGTTCTACGCGCTCGGGGACACGCGCACGCCCGTGATCGCGAGCTTCCTGTCGGTGGGGGTCAACCTCGCGGGGAACCTGCTCCTCATGCACCGGCTCGGGCACGTCGGGCTCGCGCTCTCGACCTCGCTCACCATGCTGTTCAACTTCGCGCAGCTCTCGTTCTACCTCAGGCGCAAGCTCAAGCGGCTCGAGGGCAAGCGCATGGCCTCGACGTTCCTGCGCACCGCGCTCGCCTCGGCGGGCATGGCGGTGGCGATCAAGGCGCTGGTGTGGGCCACGCAGGCGCAGTGGCGGGGCGGGACCTTGATGTGCGCGCTCGTGGTGGGGGGCGCACTCGCGCTCGGCGTCGGGCTGACCTGGGCGTTCTACCGGCTCGCCCGGGTCGAGGAATTGCCGGAGCTCGAGAGCGCGATGGCCGGGTTGGGACGGAAGCTCGGGATCGGGCGGCGCTAAGGCCTCACCACCCGCCCGTGCTTCCACAGCTGCGGGAAGTAGGCGAACGCGCCCCACGAGCGCTGCCCCGTGAGGCGGCGTACGATCTCGATCGCGCACCAGGCGAAGTAGACCCACGTCACGCCGTGCCGCGTCTCCGGGAAGCAGAACTGGACGAACCACAACCCGAAGATGCCCACCGCCTCGAACCACTGGAACTCGAGGTTCACGAGCAGCAGGAGACCGAGATACCCCTGCGCGATGGTGAGCAGGATCTCGCTCTTCTGGTGCGCGTCGAACGGGATCGCCGCGGGGTGACCGAGCGAGACCGAGTAGACCACCGGGATCATCGCCGCCAGCACCGTCCACTGGTTGATGTTCGAGGAGACCATGTTGATCAGGGCCATGTCGGCCTTGTCGAGCGTCTTCGCCCACGCGAATGCGGTGACCTTCTCGGGGAACTCCGAGAGGAACGGGGACACCCACTGGACGAACACGAACGGGCTCACGCCCAGCATGACCGACAGCCCGAGCATCGAGTCGAGGAATGTGGGCGTGAGCAGGTAGAGCAGCGCGCCGCCCGCGAGGAACAGCCCGAAGACGCCCGCGCCGCGCCACGCGCCGGGCAGCGCGAGCACGGCGCGCGGCACGCGCGGGAGATCCGACATCTCCTCGGCGTCCTCGGGCGGGATCTTGCGCAGCGCGACCAGGTAGAGCGTGTAGAGCGCGAGCAGGATCGCCGAGTCGACCAGCGTGAGCGATCCCTTCGCCCAGATCACCGTGAACCAGGCGAGCGGGAGCAGGAGCGCCACGACGGACACGGAGTGCTCCGCCCCGAGGACCACCTTGTGCGCGGTGAGCGCAAGCGGATGGCGGCGGTTCTCCGCCCAGTAGCTGACGAAGAAGATCATCGGCCAGGCCAGGCCGGTGAGCAGCCTGAGCGAGCCGGTGAAGTTCGCGGTCATCAGGGGAACGTCGCGGTGCCACGCGATCACCGCCTCGACCGCGAACTCGGGCAGGGTCTGGAGCCAGGCCAGCATCGCGAGCGCGAGGCCCTGCGAGACCAGGAACTGCGCGGCCTCGGCCCCCCAGCCGATGATGAACGACGCCAGCAGCACGCCCGGGAATGTCCACAGGGCGGTGAGAGCGCGGGCGCGGGCGACATCGGGGGGAACGTTGCCGGGATCGATCATGGGTCTCCACGGGAGCACTACGAAAGTCCTCATGGTCGCGACGGGGCCGCACCCCGTCAAGGGGATTTGGCGCGGAAGTGTCTCACGAGGCTTGACTTAGGGCGCACGTGGCGGGCAAAGTCCGGGCGTGCCGAAGGCCTCCGGGAGCGCCTGGACTCCACGCCGCGCCGCCCTCGTGGGCCTCGCGGCGCTCGCGGTGACGCCGGTCGTGCGCGGCTCGTCGGCGCGCGGGCTCGAGGGGGCCCTGAGCCGCGCCCGGCGCGCCGGCCTCGACCGCCGCGCGGCGCTCGAGCTGGGCCTCATGCTGCGGCTTTATGCGGGATTCCCGGCAACGATCGAGTTCCTGCGGGCGGTCTC
>JBKJJJ010000211.1:0-22654 GCA_046598045.1 Candidatus Eiseniibacteriota bacterium | reverse complement strand
CCCCCACGCACGAATAGGGCACGAGGATCCCGCCCTCGGCGCGGAACGCCTCGCACGCCGCGACGAAGCCCTCGCGGCCCTTCGCCTTCGTGGCCGCGTCGAGCCCGCGCCACGCCGGGGCCACCTTCAAGCCATAGAAGGAGACGAACTGTCGCCTGAGGCCCGTGGGCGCGCCCTGGGCGGGCCGCGCATGCGCGGCCGGCGCCGGGGTGGACACGACCGGCGTCGGGCCGGGATTGGAAGTCGAGGTCGGATTCATCGCCGGGGCTCCGCGTTGGGGTGGGAACGAGCCCAGAGGATAGCCCGCGGTGGCCCCGCGGGCAAGCTGGCCCGCGGGGCGCCCGGGCGGTTAGTCGGCCTGCGGCGTAAGCAACGTCGAGACCGGTTGAAAGCGGACACCCGAGCGCTTGAGCTTGGGCACCGCGCGCTTGAGCACGTCGAGCGCGGCGCGGTCGGGGTGCGCGAGCACGATCGCGTACCCGCGCCGGCGCGCGAGGTCGATCGCGTCGTCGAGCAGGTGGTTCATGGCCTTGACCTGGGCGTCGTAACGCCCGGGCGCCTCGAGCACGCTGTCGATGCGGAAGCACAGCACGCCCTCGCGCGCGGCGCGGTCCGCGGCGACCGAGGTCGGCACCGGGCGCGCGTCGAGGTAGAAGATCTTCGCGCGCTTGAGCTCCTGCATCACCGCGCGCATCACCGCCTCGTCGGACAGGGCCATCTGGCCCATGTAGCTGGTTGCGCCGACGGCGCCGGGCACGTCGCCGAGGTCCTTCTTCACCTCGCGCTGGATCTGTCCCGCCGGCATGTCGACCAGGATCGCGCCCGGACCGGGATCGCGCTTCGGGTAATTCATCGGCTCCATCGGGAGCTGCGCGATCACGTCGTGGCCGGCCTTCGAGAGCCGCCCGGTCCAATCGCGCGTGCCCTTGACGCGCGGCAGCACGGCGCCGGTAAACGGCACGCCGAGCTTGAGGAACTCGCGGCTCAGGCTGTCGTTCTCGGCCGGGCCAAACGCGTCGACCACCAGGAGCAGCCGCGCCGGTTCGTTCTCGGTCGCGCCCACGACGTCGTTGCGGCGCTCGAGCACGAGCTCGTGCGTCACCAGCTTGCCCGCACCGACGAGCAGGTGCACCTCGCTGCCCGGCGTGGCGAGGGTGTCCTCCCAGCCGTCGATCACGTCGACGTGGATCTTCGCGAGGTTCTCGGCGAGGCGCGCGTTGAGCTGCATGGTGGACGAGCGCCCCGAGAGGTACGCGGTCCAGCGCACGCGCGGCACGCCCGGATCCCGCGAATCGATGGTCCGGATCACCTGCGAGCCCGACGACACGCCGAAATCGAGGATCGTGGTGCGGATGGTCTTCGAGATCGTGCGCGCGAGCATCGAGCGGTCGACCGGGAGGCCATAGCGCGCGCGCGTCACCAGCCCGGCCTCGGAGCGGCCCCACAGGATGCCGAACCCGCAGGCGAAGGTGACGATCACGAGCAGGGACAGGAAGAGGATCGTGCGGGGCGAAGAGGGTCCCCGTTTGGAGGCGCGCGCCATGGGCCGCAACCTAGCGATCGGCGGGAGGGGCGTCAAGGAACGCCTGCCCCTCGGGGCAGCGCGTCCGGAAGTCGCACCATGCGCAGAGCCGGGACGGCGTCGCCGGAAACGTCCCCTCCGCCTCGGCCCGGACGACGCGGCGCGCGAGCTCCACGACGACGAGGTCCTTGTGCGCGAGCCACGCGTCGTCGACCGGGAACTCCAGCCGCGCGCCACTCGCGAGGTAGTGGTGCTCGACCATGATCACGGGCGTACCCGCGAAAAGAGTGCTCGTACCGCGGGCGTACACGGGTGCGGCCAGGTCCTCCTGCCGCGCGCGGTCCGGGTACTTCGGGTACTTCCCGGTCTTGTAGTCGACGACCTTGAGCGCGCCGCCGGGCAGGACGTCGACGCGGTCCACGCGCCCGCCAACCACCAGGTCGCCGTAGTCCGCGTGCACGTTCTTCTCGATCGCGACCGGCGCGAGGTCGGCCGGCGTGACCTCCACGAAGTGCTGCAGCATGGCCTTGCCACGCTCGCCGTACTCCTGCAGTTCCTCGCGCGAGCGGCCGGCGAACGCCGGCTTGTTCGTGCGCCACGCCGCGCGATAGAACTCGAGCAGGCGATCCCACGTGCGCTCGCGCGGCGCAAGGCGCAGCCAGTCACGCAGCGCCGCGTGCACATTGGAGCCCAGGTCCATGTGCGGCGAGGGCGCGGTCGGCAGCTTCTGGATCACCTGGAACTCGTAGCGACGGGGACACTCGAGGAACAGCTTGAGCCGGCTGGGCGAGAACCACGGGCGCTTCGCCTCTTCGCGCCGCACCGGCTCACCGAACAGGTCGACTTCGTCGCTCACGCGGGCTCTTCCGATTCGACCTCGGCGCGGTACGGCGGGTCGTGGCGCGCGATGCGCGCGTACTCCTCGAGGTCGAGTGTCTCGCCCCGGCGGTTGCCCGCGATGTGCGCCGCGCGCAGGAGCCGCGCGACGCGATCCCGGTCCTGGCCGTAGAGCGCGAGCAACGCATTCGCCAGCGTCTTGCGCCGCTGCGAAAACGCGGCGCGCACGATCGTGAACAGGCGGTCCTCGTCGGGCACCTCGACCGGCGGCGACTCGCGGAAGCGCAATCGCACGAGCGTCGAGTCGACCATCGGCCGCGGCCAGAACGCCCCGGGCGAGACGTGGAACAGCGGCTCGAGGCGCAGGTAGTAGCGCGCGAACACGGTGAGCGAACCGTAGTCCTCGGTGTCGGGCGCGGCGGCGAGGCGCGCGGCGTACTCGCGCTGCACCAGCACCAGGCCGTGGGCGACGTGCGCGCGCTGCGCGATCAGCCACTCGAGGATCGGCGTGGTGATCGCGTACGGCACGTTGCCCACGACGACGACCTTCTTGACGTGGTGCCCCTCGCACACGTCGGCGAGCGCGACGTCGAGGATGTCGCCGCGCACGATCGACACCCGACCCAGTTCGCCGAGGTCCTCGATCAGCAGGTCGGCGAGGCCCTCGTCGAACTCGACCGCCACGACGTGGCGCGCACGCGTCGCGAGCAGCCCCGTGAGCGCACCCGCGCCAGGACCGATCTCGAGCACGACGTCGTCGGCGGTGATGCCGGCGGCATCCACGATCTTCCGCGCCAGGTCGGGCTGCGTGAGGAAGTTCTGGCCCCACTTCTTGCGCGGCTTGATGCCGCGCGCGAGCAGGCGATCCTTGACGTTCGTCAGGTCGCCGAACGGGGTGCGTTCCTCAGGCTTGCCGAGGCGCAAAAAGCCGCGTGGCGTTTTGCGTGGTGAGTTCATCGATCACTTTCTCGCTCACGCCCCGCAGGGCCGCGAGCCGGGCGCGCACGCGCGCCAGCAATGCGGGTTCGTTGCGCTTCGTGTCCCGCGGCTCGGGCACGAGGTAGGGCGCGTCGGTCTCGAGCAGCAGCGCCTCGGGGGGCGCGACGCGCGCCGCCTCTTCGAGCGCCGCGTCGCCGTACGTGAGCGACCCGCCGAAGCCGAGCGCGAACCCGAGCGCCGCCGCGCGCAACGCCTGCGCCGCGTTGCCCGAGTAGCAATGCAGCACCCCCGCACGTGGCGGGCGCGCGCGCTCGAGGCGATCGATCGCCTCGTCCATCGCGTCGCGCACGTGCACCACGAGCGGCTTGTCGACCTGGACTGCGAGCGCGATCTGGCGCTCGAACCAGTCGCGCTGGAGGTCCCGCGGCGAGAGATCTCTGTAGAAGTCGAGCCCGCACTCCCCGATCGCCACCGCGCGCGGGTCCCGCGCCAACTCGCCCAGGCGCTCGAACGCGCCTTCGGGCGCCTTCGCGACCTCGTGCGGGTGGAGGCCGACCGCCGCCCACACATCGGCATGTTCGGCCGCCAGCGCCAGCCCGCGCTCCGACGTGGGCAGGTCGTAGCCCACCTCGACGAAGCGTGTGACCCCGGCCTGGCGCGCCCGGTCCATCACCTCGGCCCGGTCCTTCTTGTAGCGCGAGGATCCGAGGTGGCAGTGCGTGTCGATCATGCGCGCATGGTACACCACCGGACGCGATCGGACATGGCAGTACACTTCGCTCGCACGGCCGCTCCCGCCGCGCTACGGTACTCGCACCCCACGCGGGCTCATGAGGAGGAACCGAGATGTCCACCGTCCTGACGTACGAAGTGTTCGACTCGCCGATCGACCCGCTGCTCGCGATCGTCTCGCCCGAGGGCCTGGTCACGCTCGGCTTCGGCGGGGTCCGCAGCCTGGCCTCGGCCCGCAAGCGCCTCTCGGCCCATGTCGAGGGCGCGACATTTGCGGAGGCCGCGCGCCGCGCCGGTCCCATGGCCCCGGTGCGCGAGTGGTTCGCGCGCTACTTCGCCGGCGACGCGCTCGAGGGCAAGGGCCTCGCGCACCGGCTGTACGGCACCGACTTCCAGCGCGCGGTCTGGAACGCATTGTTCGAGGTCCCGGCCGGCGAGACCCGGACCTACGGCCAGCTCGCCCGCCGCATCGGCGCGCCGGACGCCGCGCGCGCCGTCGGCGCCGCCGTCGGCCAGAACCCGATCGCGATCGTCGCGCCCTGCCACCGCATCGTGGGCGCGAACGGCTCGCTCACCGGCTTCGGCGGCGGCCTCCCGCGCAAGCGCTGGCTGCTGGCGCACGAGGCCGAGCACGCTTCCGGCGCGCGGCCACGCTTGGCGGCACGGCAGCTCGCGCTGTGGGGCGGCTAGGCTCGGTCGCGCCGCTCTGCGATCAGCGAGCTGGCCACGGCGCCGCCCAGGATGGCCGCCACAGCCGCGAGCGAGACCCCGATCGGCACCTGCACGACGTCGGTCAGCAGCATCTTCGCCGCCACGAACACGAGCACGAGCGCGAGCCCGATCTTGAGGTGCCGGAGGCGGCTCACGAAGCCGGCCACGCAGAAGTAGAGCGCCCGCAGTCCCAGGATCGCGAACACGTTCGAGGTGAATACCAGGAACGGATCGGTTGTCACCGCGAACACCGCGGGGATCGAATCCACCGCGAAGATCACGTCCGTGATCTCGATCAGCACGAGCACGAGGAACAGGGGCGTCGCCAGGCGGCGTCCGCCCTCGCGGACCCAGAAGCGCGGCCCGTGGTACGTGGGCGTGCTCGGGATCACGCGCCGCAGCGCGCGGAACGCCGGGTTGTTCTCCGGGTGCTCCTCGTGGTCACGCGTCAGTAGCAGGCGGATGCCCGTCACCAGCAGGATGCCGCCGAACACGTAGATCACCCCGTGAAACGCGTGCATCACGGCCGCCCCGGCCGCGATGAACGCTCCGCGCAAGACGAGCGCCCCGACCACGCCCCAGAACAGCACGCGGTGCTGGTAGGCCTCCGGCACCCGGAACGCGCCGAAAATCACGAGGAAGATGAAGACGTTGTCGACCGAGAGCGCCTTCTCGATCACGTAGCCGGTCGTGAACTCGAGCGCCTTTGCGGGCCCGAATTGCCAGCCGAGCCACAGGTTGAACGCCGCCGCGAGCCCGATCCAGACCGCGCTCCACGCCAGCGCCTCGCGCACGCCCATGGCGTGGGCCTTGCGGTGGAACACACCCAGGTCGAGCGCGAGCAACACGAGAACGACCGCCGTGAACACGGCGTACAGCAGCGGGGTGCCGACCGATTCGATCATGCCCCGACTCTCCGCCCCCGTCGGAGGCTTGTCCAATCGATCGATTGGATCGTATCGATCGCTTTTCTCGATGGTACAATCCCGCCATGGAGCGCCTGAACTACCACCACCTGTTCCACTTCTGGATGACCGCGCGCGAGGGCGGCATGGCGCGCGCGAGTCGCGCGCTGCACGTCTCCCAGCCGACGCTCAGCAGCCAGGTCGCGCAGCTCGAGGCCGCGCTCGGCGAGAAACTGTTCACGCGCGTCGGCCGCCGGCTCGAGCTGACCGAGGCGGGCCGGGTGGCGCAGCGATATGCGGAGGAGATTTTCGGCCTCGGTCGCGAGCTCGCCCGCGCGGTGAAGGACCAGCCCTCGGGCCGCGCGCGCCTCGTGCGCGTCGGCGTGGTCGACGTCTTGCCCAAGCTCGTGGCGCAGGTGCTGCTCGAACCCGCGCTCGCCGGGCCTGCCCCCGCGCGCCTGATCGTGCGCGAGGATCGCGCCGAGCGCCTGTACGCCGGGCTCGCGCTGCACGAGCTCGACCTCGTGCTCGCCGACGCGCCACCCGGTGCCGGTTCCCCGATCCGCGTGTTCAGCCACCTGCTGGGCGAAAGCCCGGTCGCGCTCTACGCCGCGCCCGCGCTCGCCGCGCGGCACAGGCGGCGGTTCCCGTTCAGCCTCGGCGATGCGCCGATCCTGTTGCCGGGCGAGGGCACGACGCTCAGGCGGCAGGTCGAGAGTTGGCTGGAGCGGGCGGGTCTCTCCCCGCGCGTGATCGGCGAGTTCGACGACAGCGCGCTGCTGACGTCGTTCGCGCAGGCGGGCCATGGCGTGATCGCGGCCCCCGCGGTGATCGAGGGCGCCCTCGCGGCGCAGTTCGGACTGCGGCGGGTCGGGCCGGTCGAGGGCGCGTCCGAGCGCTTCTACGCGGTGTCGGCAGAGCGGAGATTGCGCCACCCGACGGTCGTCGAGTTGACGCGCGCGGCGCGTCGGGAGTTGTTTCCCGCGCCACGCGCGCGCGGCGCTCGCGCGGGCAAGCGCCCGGCCGCGCGCCATCGCGCGGTCTGAAGGCTACGCGGGCGTCTCGAGCTTTTCGGCGTCGATCCTCGGGAACAGGATCGTGACCGGCGGCAGCGTCACGCCCGCGTTCGGCGGAGCGTTCCTGCCCTCGAACCACTCGTCCGCGCGCGCGCTGCCGGCGTCGCCCGGCGCGCCCGGGAGCGCGAGCCCGCGCCACGCCTCCTCGGCCTTGGTCGGGATCGCGGGCCATGCCCAGCGCGTCGCCAGCCGCCCGGCCTCGAGCAGCGTCGCAAGCACGGTGTCTAGCCGCGCGGCTGCCGCGGGATCGTCCGCGCCGGCTTTCGCGAGCGCCCAGGGCTTGGTCTCCTCGACGTACACGTTCGCGCGCGCGACCAGCTTCCACGCGGCGGCCAGCGCGTCGGACGGCTGGAGCGCGAGCCACGCCGCCCGCGTCTCGCGTGCGCACGTGGCCGCGAGCGCGACGATCTCCTGCTCGAGCGCGCCCCCCTCCCAGCGCGCCGGCACGACGCCCGCACGATACTTGTGCAGCATCGAGCCCGAGCGCGAGAGCAGGTTGCCGTAGTCGTTCGCGAGGTCGACGTTGTAGCGCTCGATGAAGCGCTCCCACGTGAAGTCGCCGTCGGATCCGAACGCGATCTCGCGCGCGAGGTACCACCGCAGGGCGTCGGCCCCGAACCGATCGCTCGTGGCGACCGGGTCGATCTGGTTGCCGAGCGACTTCGAGAGCTTGACGCCGCGCGCATAGACGAATCCGTGCACGAACGCCGCGCGCGCGACGGGCGCGCCCACGGACATCAGCATCGCCGGCCAGATGATGCAGTGAAAGCGGCTGATGTCCTTGCCGATGACGTGCAACGCGTTCGGCGTCTTGCCGTCCTCCGCGCACCACCACGCGCGATACTTCTCGTCGGGGTACCCGATCGCTGAGATGTAATTGATCAGCGCGTCGAACCAGACGTAGATCGTGTGCCCCTGGCTGTTCGGGATCGAGTCCGGCATGGGCACGCCCCACGGCACCGACGCGCGCGACACCGAGATGTCCTCGAGCCCGCCCTTGATCACGTTCACGACCTCGTTGCGCCGGAAGTCGGGCTGGATGAACTCCGGGTGCGCCGCGATGTGGTCGAGGAGCGGCTGCTGGTACTTCGAGAGCCGGAAGAAGAAGTTTTTCTCGCGCACCGTCTCGAGCGTGACGAGGTGGATCGGGCACTTGCCGTCGACCAGGTCCTTTTCCTGGTAGAACGCCTCGCAGCCCTGGCAGTAGAGGCCCTCGTACTCGTTCTCGTAGATATCGCCCGCGGCATACGCGCGGCGGAAGAACTCCTGCACGACCGGCGCGTGCCGCGGGTCGGTCGTGCGGAAGAACTGGTCCGGCTCGATCCGCAGCACGCGCCACGCCTCGACGAACTCGGCGGCGACCTGGTCGACATAGGCCTGCGGTGCGAGCCCGGCCTTCTCGGCGGTGCGCTGGACCTTCAGCCCGTGCTCGTCGGTGCCCGTCAGGAAGTAGGTGTCGAACCCTGCCTGACGGTGCGCGCGCGCAATGCAGTCGGTGACGACCTTCTCGTAGGCATGCCCGAGATGGGGCGATCCGTTCGCGTAGTCGATGGCATCGGTGATGTAGAACTTTGGCATGGCGCATTCTACCCGATTTGAGCGGAATCGGGCGAGGAGCGGCCGGCTCCGTCCGGCAGGGTCCCACCTGGCCAACTCGCGACGCTGCCGGACCAGCGGCGTCTACTGGACGTGCTCCCGGGCGGTTCCGTCGCGGCGGGACGTTCGCCTGCTCTCCATGAACTCCTGTCCGAACACGTCTTCCGCCGCGGCCTGGTTGTGGGCACGACAGACGAGTCGCAGGTTGTCGACGGTCGACAGGCCACCCCGCGCCACCGGGTTGACGTGATCGAATTCAAGGCGTTCCTGGCCGGCGCACCGACGCCCGTCCGCGAAGACGTACGCGCAACGGCCCGCGTCGCGTTCGTAGACCGCCCGCCGGACGTGCGCCCGGATCGACCGTCCCGTCACGGTCGCACGCGGCTGGCCCTGCGGCTTCGTCGAGCCAAACTTCCGCAGCTCGAGCTTTGCAATCAGCGTATCGAATGCGCGGTCGAGCACCTCTGCGACGTCTCCGCTCGGGACCGAGTGCCCGAGCAGCGCCTGCGCGCGCCTCAGCTTGTCGTGCGTGGATGCCGGAAGCGTCACCTGGAGCGTGTAGCGCTCGGGCGATAGCGGCGCGATCTTGGTGCGCACTTTTGGGGTGACTGTTTCAACTTGAACGTGCCACGTGGCACGTTCGATCGCATTCGGCTGTTGCGGCGCAACGACTTGCTGCGCAATGCCGTCGTCGAGGCGCAGAACCTCGGGTTGCGGGAAGAGGCGCGCGAGTTCGACCTCAATCGCCTCCACCGTCTTGTGCGTCGCCGCGGCGATTAGTTGTTCGACGTTCGCCGGCGTCAATCGGCTCGCCAGGGCCCGCACGGCGCCCAGGTGCAACCGCCCATCCGCGATCGCAGGAAAGATCGCAGGAATGCCGTGTGCGAGCCGTGCCACCTGGATGCGCTTGGCGGCAGCGTCCTCGGACAATCGGAGTTCGTGCACGCAATACGCCCGCATCGACTCGAATCCGGCGCGCAGGTAGAGGTGCCGTGCGTCGATCTCGGCGATGTGCGCGAGGAGGGCCGCCATCGTGCAGCGCTCCTGCGCGCGGAGGGCGGCGAAACCTGCCAACAGCTGCTCATTGCTGAGGTGAGTCAGACGATAGGTGCTCATCGCGAGCCTCTCACGGGGGCGAGCGGGGGCGATGGCGAGAGACTAGCGCGCGGGTGGGACGAAATCGCGGTGGAGCCGATCGGACGTCATGAGCCATACTCCGCCCATGACCCCTCTCGCACGCAGTCCCCGCGCCCGCCGCACTCTCCACGCCGGCCGCAGTCCCCGCGCCGGCCGAAACCTCCGCGCCGGCCTCGTCACCCTCGCACTCGCGGTCGCGCTCTGCGCCCCGGGATGCGCCGCGCTCCAGCAGCTCTCCGCGCTCCGGCAGGTGCAGTTCGACTTCGATCGCGTGAGCGACGTCCGCGTCGCGGGCGTCATGGTCTCCGGAAGGAGCGGCTACGGCGATCTCGGCGCGGTCGACGTCGCGCGGCTCGGCGCGGCGGTCTTGACCAGGAACGTGCCGCTCGACCTGACGCTCCACGTGCGCGGGACCAACCCGGCCGCGAACCCGGTCACCGCGCGCATGGTCGCGCTCGGCTGGACGTTCTTCGTCGAGGACCAGCAGGTCGTGGCCGGGCAGCTCGATCAGGCCTACTCGTTCGCGCCCGGGCAAGTGGTCGACGTGCCGGTCCAGGTCCACTTCAATGCCTACGACAAGTTCGGCGGCGGGGCGAAGAGCCTGTTCGAGCTGGGGCTGGCAATCGCGGGGGCGCAGGGTTACAGCAAGGAGATCCGGGCGGACCTCGTGCCCTCGATCGAGACCTCGGCCGGCCCGATCCGCTACCCCGTGCCGATCACGATCCGGCGGACGATCGGCGGGTAGGCGCTAGACGTCCAACCGCACCCGCCCCCAGGCCGGCCATGCCTCCGCGCGCTCGGCGGTGTCGGGCGCGAACGCCTTCCCCCAGCGCGCGTACGCGGAGAAGAACGCGGCCTCGGGCGTGATGTTCGAGTCGATCGCGCGCGCGACCTCCTCGAGCAATGCCGCGCGGCGGCGGATCTCGCGCACCTCGATGCCGCCCGCGACTTTGCGCAAGTCGGCGATGCGGTCGCGGTTGACCAGCTTCTCCTCGGGCGCGCCGTGCTTGAGGCGCAGCAGGTCGCGCAGCAAGAGGAACTGGAATTCGAGCGTGCGCCGCATTTTCTCGCGGTTCGACCAGCTCGCGGCCTCGCTCGCGGCGGCGAGGATGCGCGCGGGATCGCCCGAGTTCGCCGCGCCGAGCCCGCGCATCGCGTCGTCCCGCAGCGCGGCCACATCCTCGGTGCGCAGCGTGAGCGCGCGCGCGAGGCTGCCCGAGGCGAGCGCGGCGAGCAGGCGCGCGACCGAGCCTCCGAGCCCGACGCGATCGCTGAGATAGCCCTCGATCTCCTCCTCGGTGAGCGCGCGGAAACGCACCTTGAGGCAGCGCGAGCGGATCGTCGGCGGCAGGCGGTTGGGCCGCGCGCTGGTCAGTACCCAGAGCGTGGACGCGCCCGGCTCCTCGAGCGACTTGAGCATCGCGCTGTACTGGTCCTCGCGCATGCGGTCGGCGTCGCGCAGCACGATCACGCGGCGGCGGCCCTCGTACGGGCGGTAGGCGAGTTCCTTGAGGATGTCGCGCGTGATCCCGATGCGGATCGACGAGGCCTTCTCGTAGGTGAACACGTGGTGTGGGTCGTTCGCGACCTCCTGCAGCGTCCCGGCGATCGACTCGGGGTCGTCCTCGTCGGTCATCACCGGGAACAGGAAGCGCACGTCCGGGTGCATGAAGCGCGCGACGCGCAGGCAGGCGTCGCACTGGCCGCAGGCGTCGTCGCGCTCGGTGCGGCACACCAGCGCGGCGGCGAGCGCGAGCGCGGTGCGCGTCTTGCCGACGCCCCACGGACCATCGAACAGGTAGGCGTTCGGGATGCGGTTCGAGCGCAGCGTGTCGCGCAGGGTGCGGATCGCGCGCTCCTGTCCGACGATGTCCTCGAAGCGCATCACTTCACCCCCGCCACCAGCGCCAGCCAGCCTTCCTGGTTCGCGAACGACACGCGGCGATGATACACGCCGTCGGACTTCTTCGCATCGTCGTCCCAGCCCTCGACGTAGACGCGCGATTCGGCGAAGCCCGCCTCGGCGAGCAACTCGCGCACCTCGGGCAGCGTCCACATGCGCCAATCATAAGTAAACGCGCGGCGCATCGGCCGGCGGCCCGGCACCTCGAAGTCGATCGAGCACAACAGCTCGTGCGTGATCGGGTTGAACTTCTCCTGCCGCCACACGTAACGGAACGCGGGCAGCGGCCGCCCGTCGGGCCCCTGCTTCGCGGGGATGCGGCGCGGCTCGCGCAGTGTCTGCGTGGCGCCGGTGCCGCCGTACATCGCAAGCAGCAGGAGCCCGTCGCGCGCGAGCCCGCGCCGCGCCGCGCGGAAGTACGCGAGCAGCTCGGGCCGCGTCTTGAAAACCCAGTACGAGAAGTTGTACGCGATCGTCACGTCGGCCTTCGGCACCCGCGCGGTGAGCACGTTCGCGCGCCTCAGGATCACGCGCTCCGCCCCCTGCTTCATCTGCGCGAGGCGCCAGCGCCGCGCCCAGGCGAGCGGCTCGGGATCGAGGTCGACGCCGTACGCCACGTGCGCGGGATCGCGCAGCACCCACGCGCAGGCGAGCGCCGCGGTCGAGCAGAAATCCTCGCGCAGCACGTGCGGCGCGCGGCCGCGCAGGTGGCGGAACAGGCGATCGAGGAAGTCGAGGTCGTAGTCGACTCCCTGGACGGCGGCTTCGTAGAGGGCTTGCGGGTCGTGGGCGAGCGGGGAGCGGCGATTGCTCACCGCAACCACTCCAATGGATTGAGCGACGCCCGACCCTTCCGCACCTCGAAGTGCAGGATCGTGCCCTTGAGCGATCCCGAGTCGCCGGCCCTGGCGATCACCTGGCCGGCCGCGATCTCGGCGCCGCGCGCGACCAGGATATCCGAGCAGTGGGCGTAGAGCGTGTAGTAGCCGCTGCCGTGGTTGAGGATCAGCATCTCGCCGTAGGAGCCGTAGTCGGAACTCGTGAAGTCGACGCGCCCCTTGGCCACCGCGCGGATCGGCTCACCGGGCGAGGCCTTGATGTCGACGCCGTTGTTGAACGTCACCGTCCCGAAGCGTGGGTGCGTCTCGTTGCCGAAGCGGCCGACGATCTCGCCGCGCAGCGGCCAGTCGAGCTGTCCGCGCGCCTTCGCGAACTCGCCCTCGTAGGGCGGCAGCGGCGGCGGCGCGGGCTGCCCGGGCGCCGGCGGCGTGCCCTGCTCCGCGCGGCGGCGGGCCTCCTCCTCCGCGCGGCGGCGCGCTTCGAGGTCGGCGAGCAGCGCCTGGATGCGGCGTGCGGTGCGCTCGAGCTCGGCGGCGGCGGCCTCGTACTCTTTGCGCTCGCCCCGGATCACGGTCACCGACGCCTTCTTCTGCTTGGCGAGCAGGTCGAGGCGCTGCTGCTCCTTCTGGCGGGCGTCGAGCGTCTGGTCGACCTGCTTGTGCGTGGCATCGAGTTTGCGCTGGTTCCACTCGATGTGCTCCTTCTCCTCGGTGATGCCGAGCAGGATGCGCCGGTCCTGGCGAGCGACGCGCGTCAGGAAGTCCCAGCGTGTCAGGAGTTGCGCGAACGACTGCACGGAGAGGAAGAACTCGAGTTCGCGCGCGCGGCCGTACTTGTAGAGGCGCCGCAGACGCAGCGCGAGCTTGCCGCGCTGGTCGGTGAGCTCGGCGCGCGAGCGGTCGAGGTCCTGGCGGACGCCGGTGAGCTGGCGCGTGAGGTCCTGCTCCTTCTTGCTGAGCTGCCCGATGTTGGTCTTGGTCGTGCGCAGGCGCGCCTCGGTCGCGCGCAGGTCCTTCAGGACCTTGCTCTCCTTGATCTTGAGCTCCTGCGCGCGGCGGCGCTTCTCGGCGGCCTGGCGCTGGATGCGGTCGAGCTCCCGCTTCTGCGCGTCCTCGTCGCCCCCACCCGCGTCCTGGGCCCACGCCGTGCGCGCGCCGAGCGCCGCCACGCTGAGCGCCGGCGCGCCGGCGAGCGCGAGCGCGAGCACGAGCGCCGCGCGGGCGGACAGCGGGGCCGCGCGCCGCACGGCTAGTGCTTCCGGGTGAGGGGGACGAGCGCGACCAGCGCGCCGACGAGCCCGAGCAGCATGGCCCCGCCGACGAACGCGCCGGACCAGCTCCAGGGCAGGGGCAGGATGTCGACCGGCCGGCCATCGAAGTAGGCGGCTGCGCCATAGACCGCGCCGAGTGCGAGGATCGCGGCGAGCGCGGTCGCGATCACGCCCTCCAGCACGAGCGGCGTGAAGATGAACCCGTTGCCCGCGCCCACGAGCGCAAGGATACGCAGCGTTTCGCGGCGCGCGATGAACGCGAGGCGGATCGTGTTCGCGACCACGAACACGACCGACAGCGCAACCACGAGGCCGATCCCGAGGTCGACGAAGCGCAGCGTCGCGATGAAGTGGTCGAGCCGGCGCACCCACTCGCCGCCGAAGCGCACCTCCTCGACGATCGGCACCGCCGCGAGCGCGTCCGACAGGCGTTCCATGGCGTCGAAGTTGAGCAGCTCAGGGCGCAGCTTGAGCCGGATCGAGGCCGGCAGCGGGTTCTGGCCCGCGGCCTCGAGCAGCTCGGTGCCGCCGAGCTCCTTCGCGAACTCCTCCCACGCGCGGTCCGGGCTGACGTACTCGGCCACGCCATAGAGCGAATCGAGCCGCGCGATCAGCGCCTCGCGCGCGTCGACCGGGGTGTTGTCGCGCAGGTAGACCGCGACTTCGCGCCGGTCGCCGAGGCCCACCAGCGCGCGCTGCACGTTGAACGTGAACAGGAGGAACACGCCGAGCACGAGGAAGGATCCGAACACCGACAGCAGCGCGGTCCACGTGGTCGAGCGGTGGAACCACAAGCCGCGCCAGGCCTCGCGCAGGAACCAGGCGATGCGGCTCACGACGTCACCTGCGGCGTCGCCGGCACGAGCCGCCCGCCGACCAGGTCGACGACGCGCACGCCGCGCGCGAGCAGGCGCTGGGCGAGCGGCTCGTCGTTGGTCGCCAGCACGACCGAGGCGCCGCCGGCATGGATCGCGAACAGGAGCTCGAGCACCTCGGCCGCCGACTTCGGGTCGAGGCTGCCGGTGGGCTCGTCGGCGAGCAGCACGAGCGGCGCGTGCACGATCGCGCGCGCGATCGCGGCGCGCTGCTTCTGCCCGCCGGACAGCTCGCGCGGGAACGAGCGCCCGCGGCCCGGCAGGCCGACGCGCGCCAGCGCCTCCTCGACGCGGCGTTCGAGCGTGGGGTGGTCCCACACGCCCTGCGTGCGCAGGACGAGCGCGACGTTCTCGAACAGGTCCCGATCCTCGAGCAGCTTGAAGTCTTCGTAGACCACGCCGAGCGTTCGGCGGAGCTGGCTGCGCTGGCTCCTGCCGGCACGCGCGGAAATGAAACTCCCTACCTGGACCTGGCCCTCGGTGGGGAGTTCTTCCATCGTGAGCAGGCGGAGCAGCGTGGTCTTGCCCGCGCCGCTCGGCGCGTGCACCACGCAGAACTCACCCTCGCCCACCTCCCAGTCGAGATCGGCCAGGGCCTCTTCGGCGCCATAGCGCTTGGTGACCCCGGTCATGCGGATCATGGGCGGACCTCCCTGCCTCGGTGCGGCGCTCAGCGATACTCGATGTGCGCCTTCTTGCGAAGATCGGCGACGAAGGCGTCGTACTGGTCCTTGAGCTTCGCCTGGCGGACGAGCTCGGGCAGGTCGTCCTTGATCTCGGCGACCTGGTACACGCGCTCGGCCTGGCGGTCGTTGACCTTGAACAGGTGATAGCCCTGCGGGTTGAGCAACGGCGGCGTCACCTCGCCGAGCTCGAGCGTGTCGAGCGCGGCCTTGAAGTCGGTGGAGAACACGCTCATCGGCAGGAAGCCGAGGTCGCCGTCGCTGCCGGCGGGCCCCTTGTAGCGCGAGTAGCGGCGCGCGAGCGTGCCGAAGTCGACGCCCTTGACCGCCTGGGCGCGCACGGCCTCGATCTGCCTGCGCGAGCGCTCGGCGTCCAACGCGCTCGGGGTGACGCGGAACAGGATGTGGCGGGCGTGGATCTCGCCCTTCGCCGGATCCGCCTCCTCGACCTTGATCAGGTGGTAGCCGAACGGCGTCGACACGATGCCCGACACCTGCCCGACCGGCAGCTTGAACGCCGCGAGCTCGAACGTCGAGTCGAGCGCGCCCTTCTTGAACCAGCCGAGGTCGCCACCCGAGGACGCGGTGCCCGGGTCCTCGGACAGCGTCTGCGCGAGGCGCGAAAACGGCTCGCCCTTCCTGATGCGCGCGAGCGCGTCGGCCGCGCGCTTCCTGACCGCGACGCGCTCGAGCGAGTCGGGCTCGATCGGGATCTGGATGACCTGCACCTTGATCGCGGACGGACGGCGCGGGAACTTGTCCTTGTTGTCGGCGAAGTACTTCTCGGCCTCGGCCGGCGTGACCTCCATCTTGCCGAGCTGCTTGCGCAGGAGCGTGTTCGCGAGCAGTTGCTTCGTGACCTCGTCGCGATAGCGCTTCTTGAGTTCGTCCTCGTTCAGGCCCTCACGCTTGAGCTCGGCGGCGAACGCCTCGTCCGAGCCCAGGCGCTTCTTGGTGTCGGCGAGCGCGTCGGCGATGTTCTTCTCGACCTCGCTCTCGGGGGCTGCGATGTTCTGGCGCTTCGCCTCGCCCACGATCACGCGGTCGTCGATCAGCTTGTCGAGGATGTCCTTGCGCAGCTGCTCGACCTGCGCCGAGTCGGGCCGCCCGCCGTTCTGCTGCAGGAACAGGTAGAGCTGTTCGTCGACCTCGCTCTGCAGCACGACCTCGTTGTCCACCACGGCGGCGACGCCATCGACGCGCTCGCCCGCGGCGGACGGCGGGACGATCGCCGCGCCGCCACCGGCCGACGCCGCACCGCGGCTCGTGCTGTCGGGTCGGGCGCCGCCCTGCGCGCCGGCCGGCGCGCCGCGAAGCGAGGCGCCGAGGAGCGCAACGCCAACAGCGAGCGCGAGCCCAAAAGCGCGCACCCGGCCAGGGAGGCCACGGAACTCGGAGTTCATGCCTTCTCCTTCTCAGCCGCGGCGGGAACCGGCCATGGAATCGCCTTGAGGGCCGCGTCGTCGATCACGGGCTTGATCTCGCCCTTCAAGCGCTCGACCTCGGCCTTGAGCAGCGCCTGGCGCCGCTTGGTCTGCCAGTCCGACACGATCTGCTGCTGCACCTGCGGCGGCAGCGCCTGGAACGTCAGGTTTGCGGGCGCGGACGCGCCGCTCGCGCTCACCAGCGCGTGCGTCGTCGAGTCGAGCTCGGCGGGCGTGGGAAAGCCCACCGCCCCCGCCGGGATCGTCTTCTCGACGTACTTGTTCACGAGGTAGGCCGAACGCGCGCGGTCGAGCTCGGCCTTCACCTTGGGCGAGTCCGCGAGGCCCTCCTTCTTCGCCTCGGCGAGGAGGATCTCGTTCAGCGCCTTGCCCTCGACGAACATCTTCACCATGCTCGGGTTGTTCGACGGCGGGCGATCGTTGATCGGCGTCTTGTTGATCTCGGTGATCAGGTCCTGCACGGTGAACTTGCGGTCCTTCCAGCTCCCGATCGTCTCGCCGAGTTCGGCGTCGGTGAGGCCCGCCTTGTGCGGGTCGGTCGCGAGCAGGCGCGCCAGCGAATCGGGCAGCGCGAGCATCTTGTCGTTGAGCACCGTCCAGCCGGGGCCGTCGACCTTGACGGCGTACTCGCGCTTGAGCCCGAGCAGGTACGCGTCCACGATCGCGCCCTTCTTGCGGCTCTCGAGCATGGTGATCACGCCCTGCTTGTTGGCCTCGAACGGCGGCGGATCCTTGCGCGGTCGCGACTCGAGCAGGGCGAAGATGTACGAGCCCGTGCGCTGCGGGATCGCGCCCGTGTGCTCGCCCACCTTGAGCGGCAGGAGCGCCTTCTCGACGTCCGGCGGGAGCTGCCCGAACGTGAGCCAGCCGGGAATCTCGCCGCCGTTCGGCGCGGTGCCCGGGTCCTGCGAGGTCGCCTTCGCGACCTCCGCGAACTTCCCACCTGCGTCCAGCCGCGCGATCGCGGTCTTGGCGACCGCCTCGTCGACCGCGAGGATCACGGCGAGGCGGTGCTCTTCCTTCTGGCTGTCGTAGAACAACTTCGCCTCGGCCTCGGAGACCTTGACCGCGCCGCCGACGTGCTTGTCGTAGAGCGCGTCCGGCAGGAGCTTCGGCAGCGCGTCCTGCTCGATGTTCCGGTAGGTCGAATCCTTGTCGAACCCCGCGCGCGTGCCGGCCTCGGCGAGCACCTCGTAGGAGACCAGGTCATCGAACAGCGCCTTCTTCTGCGCAGTCTCGGGCAGGGCGATGTAGGGCTGCATGACCTGCGGGTCGCGCGCGTACTCCGTGAACTGTTCGACCGTCAGGCGGCGCGAGCCGGTGGTCACGAGCGCCTTGCCCTGGCCCTTCCCGCAACCGGCAGCCGCCAGTGCGACACCCAGCGCGAGGACAAGGATGGCGGGCGCCGCGGCGCTCCGCCGCGAAAGGGCGACAAACCCTGACGATCGGGTCATGCGAACAAGCTCCTCAGGTTCGGGGCGGGATGCCTGGCGGGGAGGCGTCTTGAATCGGCGAAGTCGTGTATTGGTATTCACTTAGCGGCCAAAGTAGCAGTTTCGCCGAGGGCCTGCAACAGCTTTGTCGCGCGGCCGAGGAAGGCCTCGGGCTCGCCCCCGCCGCGCTTGAGCCGGACCCCCATCTCCTTGCCGGACAGGAACTCCAGATCCTCCTTGGTGCGGGTCAGGATCCCGTGGGCGGCCTTGGGCGTGAGCGGCGTCCTGAGCCAGACCTCGAACTTGCCGTGGTCGAGCTTCATCTCGGACGCCTTCGCCAGGCTGCCGAGCAGGCGGATCTTGCGCAGCTCGAGCAGGTGGCGCGCCGCGGCCGGGACCCGGCCGAAGCGATCGGCCAGCTCCTCTCCGATCGCGTCCACCACGTCCGGGCGCGCCGCGACCGCGAGGCGGCGATAGAGCTCGAGCTTCTCCTCGTTGTCGGGCACGTAGTCCTCGGGCAGGAATGCCGCCCAGTCGGTCGTGAGCCGCGGCTCGACGCGCTCGTCCAAAGGCACGCCCTTCAAGTCGGCGATCGTCTCCTCGAGCAGCCGCACGTAGAGGTCGAACCCGAGCCCCAGGATGAAGCCCGTCTGCTCGGGCCCGAGCAGGTTGCCGGCACCGCGGATCTCCATGTCCTTGAGCGCGATCTTGAACCCGGCGCCCAGTTCGTCGAACGACTCGATGACCTTGAGGCGCTTCTCCGCGTCCTCGGTCAGCACGCGCCCCTCGGGCACCAGGAAATACGCAAACGCGCGATGATTCGAGCGGCCGACGCGGCCCCGCAGCTGGTAGAGCTGGGCCAGCCCGAACGTGTCGGCGCGGTTGACCAGCAGGGTGTTGACGGTCGGGATGTCGAGGCCCGACTCGATGATCATGGTCGAGATCAGGCAGTCGAGCTCCCGGTCGAGGAACTTGAGCATCACCTTCTCGAGCTCGTGCTCGCGCATCTGCCCGTGCGCCACGCCGAAGCGCATCTGCGGCACGAGGCGCTCGAGCATCGCGGCCACGGTCGTGATCGACTCCACGCGGTTGTGCACGAAGAACGCCTGGCCGCCGCGGTCGAGCTCGCGCATCAGCGCGTCCGCGATCACGTCCTCCGCGTACTCGACGATCTCGGTGTGCACGGGCAGGCGATCGCGCGGCGGCGTCTCGATGAGCGACATGTCGCGCGCGCCCGCGAGTGAGAAGTTGAGCGTGCGCGGGATCGGCGTCGCGGTCAGCGTGAGGACGTCGACCTGCGTGCGCAGCTTGCGCAGCTTCTCCTTGTGCGCGACGCCGAAGCGCTGCTCCTCGTCGATCACGATCAGGCCGAGGTCCTTGAACTCGACGTCCTTCGACAGCAGGCGGTGGGTGCCGATCACGATATCGACGTCGCCGGTCTTGAGCTTCGCGATCGTCTCCTTGATCTGCTTCGGCCCGCGGAAGCGCGACAGCAGGTCGACCTTGACCGGGTAGTCGGCCAGGCGCTCGCGGAACGTCTCCCAGTGCTGCTGCGCGAGGATCGTCGTCGGCACCAGCACCGCGACCTGCTTGTGGTCCATCACCGCCTTGAACGCGGCCCGGATCGCGACCTCGGTCTTGCCGTAGCCCACGTCGCCGCAGACCAGTCGGTCCATCGGCTGCGCGCGCTCCATGTCGGCCTTGACCTCCTCGATCGCGCGCTCCTGGTGCGGCGTCTCCTCGTAGATGAACGAGGCCTCGAGCTCGCGCTGCCACACGGTGTCGGGACCGAACGCGTGCCCCGGGAGCGCCTTGCGCAGCGCGTACGTGCGCAGCAGCTCGCCGGTCATCTCCTGGATTGCCTGCTTCGCCTTCGCCTTGGTGCGCGCCCACGACGAGGATCCGAGCCGGTGGACGCTCGGCCGGGAGCCCTCCTCGGCGGTCCACTTGCTGACGAGATCGAGCTGGCTGACCGGCACGAACAACTTGTCGCCCGAGCCGTAGGTGATCTCGAGGCAGTCCGTCTCCTGCGCGTTCATGGTCAGGCGTGAGAGGCCCTTGTACACGCCGATGCCGTGGTCGACGTGCACGACGTAGTCGCCCGGGTCGAGCGCGTTGAGCTCGGCGAGCGACAGCCCGCCGGTCTTCTTGCGGCGGCGCGCGCGGCGGCGGTAGCGCTCGAACACCTCGTGGTCGGTCAGGAGCGCGAACTTCGCCTCGCCGCAGGTGAAGCCGTGCGTCACCAGGCCGACATCCAGCAGCGCGGGCGTCGCGCCGAGCAATTCCTCGAGCCGGTCGCGCTGGCCCGAGTTGTCGCACAGCACGTGCAACTCGTAGCCCTTGCCATTCAGGTCCGAGAGGAACCCGCGCACGAGGTCGAGGTTGCGCGTGAACGCGGGCTGGGGTGCGCAGGCGACTTCGAGCACGACCTTCGGGTCGCTCTTGCGCGCGATCGGCCCGAGCGCGGACACGCCCGGCCGCCCCGCGGCCCCGGCGAGCGTGTCGGCCCAGGAGAGGAACAACTCCGCCGGCGGCGAGATCAAGGGAAAGTGCGCGACCGCCTCGCCGTGGTAGCGCGCGACTTCCTCGTCGAGATGCTCGCCGCGGGTCTTGAGGTGATCGGGATCGTCGAACCACACCGCCGCGTCGGCCGGGAGATACGACCAGAGGGACACGAGGTCCTGCCCGTAGTGGCCGGCCACGCGCTCCATGCCCTCGAAGAACAGCTCGCTGGTCATGCGCTCGAGCCCGCGGCCGTCCTGGCGCGCGGCCTCGGCGGCGCGATCGCCCGCCGCCCCGAGCCGCTCGAGCACCTCGGCAGCCTCGCCCGGCGAGAGCGCGATTTCGTAGCGCGGCAGCACGGTCGCGCTCGGCATGGACTCGATCGAGCGCTGCGACAGCGGATCGAAGCGCCGGAGCGAGGCCAGCGTGTCGCCGTCGAACTCGAGGCGCCACGGGTCCTCGCTGCCGAGCGAGAACAGGTCCATGAGCCCGCCACGCACCGAGAACTGCCCGAGCGAACTGACGATCGGCACCCGCTCGTAGCCGAGACCGACCAGTCGCGCCACGAGATCATCGCGCTCGTAGTCCTGTCCGACCGCGAGCGCGAGCTCGTGGCTGGTGAGCCGGTCGGGCGAGAGCACCTTCTGCGCGAGCGCGCGCACCGTGGTCACGACCACGCCCTGCTCGCCGCGGGCGAGCGCCGCGAGCGTCTCGAGGCGCTGCGCGGTCACCGCCGGGTGGGGCGACGCCGAGTCGTAGGGCAGCGTCTCGGGCTCGGGGAACGGCAGCACCGCGTCCGGGCCGAGGAAGTACTCGAGGTCCTCGCGCGCCTCCTCGGCCTTCTCGCCGTTCTCGGTGACGAACAACAGCGTGCCGCCCGCCCGCACGTGGAGCGCGGCCACGAGCCACGCGCCCGCCGAGCCGGCGAGCCCGCGCACGCCGATCGTGGGCGCCGCGCCCGACTTCGCCGCCAGGGCACGGCCCTCGCGCACGAACGCGAACAGCCGCTCGAACGCGTCGAGGCGTTCGGCGGCGGCCAGCAGCCTGGCGGAACCCGAGAAAGGAGTGGTGGTCGCTGGACTCAAGTGCGCCCTCCGGGGCCGGTTGCGGGTGCGGGGGTCATCATGCGCGCGATCATCGTCTCGAGGACAAGGCAGGCCAGCGCGAGCGCGAGCAGGATCCATCCGATCTCGCGGCCGTAGCGCCCCTCGCGAATGCGGCGCGCGAGGTCGACGCTGCCCTCGAGCACGACGGGCCGGTAGCTCGCCCAGCGCTTGCGCGCGCCGTCGGCGGTGAGGCGCGCCAGGTCGGACTCGCGGGTGTCGAGGTTGACCGCGACGTCGCGCAGCGGACGCCCGCCGGCGGCGACATGGTACAGGCCGAGTTCGGTCAACGGCGCGGAAACCAGCCGGCGTGCGCCCTCCGCGATCGTCTGCGTGAGCTCGACCGCGCGGCCGCTGGGATCGCTCAGGCGCAAGTCGGGCGCGCGCTCGCCGACCGGCAGCGGCAGGGCGAAGCGGTCGCCGGGTTTCAGGTCCTCGCTCGCGGAGCCGCGCGCGAGCGAGCGCAGGGCCTGCAGCCACAGCGGCAGGAACGCCCCGCGGCTCGGGAAGTCGTTCCACTGCCCGTCGGCGTCGCTGGCGAAGACCATCAGGCGGCCGTCCTCGACGAGCGCGGGCAGGTCGGTCGCGAAGCGCGCGAGCACGCGCGTGGTGGGGCCGGGCTTGAGCGTCCACGCATGGTGGAACGCGGCCTGCGTCAGCGGCTCGCCCGCGCGCGCCACGAAGCCCTCGAACGCGGGATGCCCCTGCGCGGCGAGGCGCAGCGTCCACTGCCCGCCGCCCGCGTCGCGCGGCGCGCCGAGAGCGAGCCCCGAGAGCGCGGGGAACAGCTTGCCGCCGTAGAACCCGGGGTGCGCGCGCGGCCCGAGCAGCGCCGCGATCGCGCCGCCGCCCTTTGCGTAGTCGACGAGCGCCGAGAGCGCGCCCTCGGGCAGTTCGGGCACGTCGCTCAACACGACCGCATCGAGGCCCGACAGCGCGCCCGGCGTCAGCGACGAGCCCTCGAGCCGACGGAAGCTCACCTGGCCGGCGTCCTGGCCCGCGGCGAGCGCGAGCGAGAGCGGCGAGCCGGCTTGCGTCACGCCCTCGATCAGGCCGACCTGCGTGCGCCCGGTGGGACCCGAGGCGAACCAGCGGTGGTTGTCGGCGTCGAGCGCATCGTCGGGCAGGAATGCCTCGCCGCCCGC
>JBKJJJ010000163.1:0-6646 GCA_046598045.1 Candidatus Eiseniibacteriota bacterium | reverse complement strand
ACCGGCAGCGTGGCGAGGAGCGACTGGTCGATCTGGATCGACGCGCCGCGCGCCTTCGCCTGACTCTGCCACGATGGGCGCGTCAGCTCGACCACGTCGAGCAGGATGCGGTTGAGGTCGACCTCGTCGAACACCTCGTCGAGACGCACGCGCGTGAACTCCTGGATGCGGCGCACGGTCTGCGCGCCGTCCTGCGCGGTCTGCTCGATCAACTCGAGCGAGCGCCTCAGCTCCGGGTCGGTCGCGCGCGAGAGCAGCAACTGCGTGCGGCCCAGGATCGCGGCCAGCATGTTGTTGAAGTCGTGCGCCACGCCCGAGGCCATCTCGCCCAGCGCGTTCAGCTTCGCCGACTGGACGAGCTGGTTCTGCGTGGTGTGCAGCTCCTCGAACGCGCTCCTCAGGTCGGCGTAGAGCCGCGCGTTCGCGATCGCGACCGAGCAGTGGCCGGCGAAGATGTTGACGATCTCGAAGTCCTCGGGCAGGAACTGGTTGATGCCGTTACGCGAGAGCGTGATCACGCCGGCGACCCGGTCGTGCACCGAGAAGGGCACACAGATCAGCGAGGTCTTCTCGTCCACCGGGGTTCCCTGGACGAACGCGGAGCGCGGGTCGGCCTCGGCGTGGCCGACGATCTCGCCGACGCCGCTCTGCGCGACCGAGCCGGTGATGCCCTCCCCCACCTTCAGCACCATGCGCATGACGTCTTCGTAGTAGTGCGCCTCGACGCGCGCGACCATCGGGCTGAGCGTCTGCTGCTGCTCGTCGATCACGAAGATCGTCACCTCGGTCGCACCCACGAGTTCATTCATCTTGTCGGCGACGGTTTCAAAGATGGCGCTGGGGTCGAGCGAGGAGGCAATCAGACGACTGACGTCGAGAAGGGCGGCAAGGCGACGCCTCTGCCGTTTCTCGCGCTCGATGATGATGGACGCGGGATCGTCGTTCCGGTCGTGGCTCACAACGCAGGTATCGGCATCCGCCCGGGGGGGCTGAAGCGGTTTGAACCCTCCCCCGCGGGGCGCAGGTCGGCTTGCGGCTTGGCTTTAGCGGGTGTTTTTCGGCTCCGGGGCTCCCAATGACTTCCTGAATTCCGCGGGGGTTCGAGCGCCCTGCGGGAGATCGAACTCGCGATCAGGCACGGTCGCCTCGTGGAGTGATGCCAGGGAAGCACGGAAGCACAACACGGACCGGACGGTGTCGACGTCGGAGCGAGCAGGCGTGGCCCGGCCGGGATCGAGTTCGAGCGGGATCTCGCTTGCGACACCGGGACCGCGATACTCCGCCCGCACCTCGGTCCGAACGACATAGCCGGGGTCGGCGAACACTCGGTGAAGCGCGGCTGGGGGTTTGAGGCCTCCCAAACCGCGCGAATGGAACTGGTATTCAACCCCTCCCGTCCTCGGATCGGGAACGGGTTCCGGGACGGGCACACGCTCGATCTCGCCGAAGTACCAATCGAGCAGCCGATTCGGCCCCGAGATCCAGAGGTCGGTCACGAGGACGTGACGAAAGGGCCCGTCGACCATGTTGAACAGCGGAAGGTCGGCGTCGAGCTGGCGAAGCCGATAGTGACGGGCGGGGTGCCCCGCGATCTGGTCAATGCCGACCGATTCGGCAACCGCGACATCCTCGATCCCGGGCACGGCCGGTAGCCAGTGCGATGGAGCGTAGGGATAGGAATTGTAGAGGTAGCCGCGAGGCAACGGAGGATTGGCCGGCATCTCGTCCAACATGATGATCCGGGCCCGGGCCCGATCGACCAGCATGCGGACGAATGTGAGGTCCCCGGCCTCGAGGGAATCGATCGCATCCTCGCGATCGAAGTAGAGAGGCCCCGCTTTGGAGTCCGAGCCCATCGCGACGGCAGCGTGACCGCTCATGTCGAGCCGGTAATGGATGCCATCAAGACGCTCGGTGAGAATGATCTCGCTGAATCCTCCGAGGCCGGACGAATAATTGTGCCAGCGAGCCACCAGGCCGGGCTTGGCCGCCGGCTCCCCCGCAATCTGGGTCATGGAGGCACCGAGGAGAGCGAACAGGACCGCCATCCGGCTGAGATGGGCGACCGCGAGCACGGCGGCTCAGTGCCTCGGCACTTCGTGCGCGGCCGGCGCCGGCGGGAACACCCCGCCGTCGAGCTGCAGGATCTGCCCGTTCGCGTAGCCGGGCGCGGCGAGGTCGACGATCGCCCGCGCGACCTCGGCCGGGCTGCCGAGGCGCTTGAGCAGCGTCTGGTCGGCGGCGTGCGCCTGCCCGTCGGTCGGGAGGCTCGCCAGCCAGCCGGTGTCGATCCCGCCCGGGGCGACGCCGTTGACCCGCACGTCGGGCGCGAGCACGCGCGCGAGCAGCTTGACCAGGCCCGCGTTCGCGCTCTTGGCGGGCGCGTAGGCGAGGCCCCACACGTCGCCGTAGAACGCGGCCGACGAGCTCATGACCACAACCGAGCCGTGCGCCTTGGCAAGCGCCTCGGCGAACGCCTGGGCAAAGGCGAACGTGCCCACCGTGTCGACCGCGAACGCGGCGTGCAGGTCGTCGGGCGTGACCTCGGCGAACGACTTGTTCCACAGGGCGGGCGTCGCGGGCAGCCCGGCGAGCGCGATCAGCGCGTCCGCGCGGCCGAGCGCGGCGAGCAACAGGTCGCGCGCGGCATTGACGCGGCCCGCGACCTGCGATGGCGGTGCGAGCAGGTCGGCCTCGGCGGTCGCAATCGTGCTTCGAGGGTACGCCGCCTGGAGCTCGGCGACGAGCGGGTCGAGCGCCTCGGGGCGGCGACCGGCGACGAGGCCCAGGTGCGCGCCCTCGGCGGCGAACGCGCGCGCGACGTCCCTGCCGATCTCGCCGCTCGCGCCGGTGATGATCACCGCCTTGCCCGCGAAACGCGCGCTCAATGCGGCGTCCACGTGGGCGCGGCGCCGAACAGCCCGTTTACCCAGCCGACCTGGTAGAGCACGTACACGCCGAACAGGAGCGACAGCGTCCCGCTCGCGAGCTTGAGCGGCACGCCGAGGCTCGGCCAGCGCGCGCCCGCGAGGTTGACCGGCGCGGCGAGCCCGAGCGTGACCAGCATCATGCCGAGGATCGTGCCGAGCCCGAATACGACGAGGTAGGCGAGGCCCACGCGCGGGTCGCGCACCGCGGCGAGCACGAGCAGCGCGATCGCGGCGCTGCCGGCGAGCCCATGCACCAGCCCCACGCCGAACGCGCGCAGCCGGGGCGCGCGCGGTGCGGGCGCGTCGGCCGGGGCGAAACCGCCGCGGCCGAGCAGGTTCATCGCCCCCACCGCGGTCAGCGCGAGCCCGACCGCGAACTCGAACGCGAGCCCGACGCGCGGCGGCACCACGAGGTTGAACAGTACGATCGCGCCGCCGACGAGGAAGATCGTGAGCGAGTGCCCGAGGCCCCACAGCGCACCGACGAGCGCGGCGGGCGCGAGCCGGCGATCGCGCGCGGCGATGGCGGTCACGGCGACGACGTGGTCGGGGTCGGTGGCGTGGCGCATGCCCAGCACGAAGCCGAGCGCGATGACGGCAAGCGGTTCCATGCGCGGCATGGTAGCATGATGCTGCCCCGCTTCGCCGCTCCCCGCGCATCGCCCCCGCGGAGCCTCCCGCTTGCTCGCCACGATCAAGAGCGCCGCCCTGCGCGGCCTCGAGCCCGTCCCGGTCACCATCGAAGTCTCGATCACGAACGGCCTGCCCGCGTTCCACGTCGTGGGCCTTCCCGACGCCGCCGTCCGCGAGAGCCGCGAGCGCGTGGTGAGCGCGCTGCGCGAGTCGGGCTTCTCGTTTCCGCTCAAGCGCATCACCGCGAACCTCGCCCCCGCCGGACTGCGCAAGGAGGGCTCCGCGTTCGACCTGCCGCTCGCGCTCGCGGTGCTGGCCGCGAGCGGGCAGGTCCCCGGCGAGCGGGCGCGCGGTTGGATCGTGGTCGGCGAGCTCGCGCTCGACGGCGCGCTCCGGCGCGTGCGCGGCGCGCTCGCCTACGCCGAGGTCGCCGCCGAGTTGGGCGCGGACGCGCTGGTCGTGCCCGCCGCGTGTGCGGGCGAGGCGGCGCTCGCCGAGGCGCTGCCGGTGCTGCCCGCGCGTTCGCTCGGCGAAGTCGCGGGGTGGTTGCGCGGGGAGGCCATGCCTGCGCCGGCGCAAGCGCCGCCCGCGCCCCCGCCGCCCGCATTGGAAGCGTTCGACCGCGTCACCTTCGACGACATCGCCGGCCAGGAGCGCGCCAAGCGCGCACTCGAGGCGGCCGCGGCGGGCGGGCACAACGTGATCTTCGTCGGGCCGCCGGGCGTGGGCAAGACGCTGCTCGCGCGCGCGCTGCCGTCGCTGCTCACGCCGCTCGCGCACGACGAGTCGCGCGAGCTGACGCGCATCCACTCGGTCGCGGGCCTGCTGGGCGAGGGCGTGGGGCTGGTGCGGACGCGCCCGTTCCGCGCGCCGCACGCATCGATCACGCCGGCCGCGCTCCTGGGCGGCGGCGCGGCGCCCAGGCCGGGCGAGATCACGCTCGCCCACCGCGGCGTGCTCTTCCTCGACGAGCTGCCCGAGTTCCGCCGCGACGCGATCGAGGCGCTGCGCCAGCCCCTCGAGACCGGCTCGATCACGATCGCGCGCGCGGGCGGCGCGTGCCGCTTCCCGGCGGCGTTCCAACTGGTGGCCGCGTGCAACGGCTGCCCGTGCGGCAACCTGGGCCACCCGCGCCGCGCCTGCCGGTGCGCGCCCGACGTGGTGCGGCGCTACCGCGCCCGGATCTCGGGGCCACTGCTCGATCGCGTGGAGATCCAGCTCGAGGTCTCCCCCGTAAAGGCGCGCGACCTCGCGCGTCGGCGGGCGGGCGGCACGCTCGCACTCGAGCACGAGGGGGCGCGGGCCCGCATCGAGCGGGCGTGGGCGGCGCAGGAGGCGCGGGCACGCGAGCACCCCGGCATGGCGCGCTCGAACGCGCGGCTCACGCCGGACGACCTCGAGCGGGTCGCGCCGCTCGACCGGTTCGCGCGGCGGAAGTTGCTCGATGCGATCGAGGCGCTCGGGTTGTCGGCGCGCGGGTATCACCGGGCGTGGCGGCTGGCGCGCACGCTCGCGGACCTCGACGGCGCCAACGATCTGACCGAGACGCTGGTGTTCGATGCGCTGAGTTTTCGGCTGCTGGAGCGGCCGATGGGCGAGCCGAGGCTTGCGCCGATCGGCCCGGCGAAGGAAACTCGCGCGGTCGTCGCAAGCGCTGGAAACCCGGAGGAACCCGAACCATGTCCGCCTACCTGATCGTGAACATCGACGTCCACGACGTCGCGGAGTACGAGAAGTACAAGCCCGCGGCGGCCGCCACGCTCGCAGAGTATGGCGGGCGCTACCTCGTCCGCGGCGGCGCCGTGGACGTGCTCGAGGGCGACTGGAGCCCCACGCGGCTCGTGGTGCTCGAGTTCAAGGACACGGCCACGGCGCGCGCGTGGTGGGACTCCGACGTGTACGCGGAGATGAAGGCGCTGCGCCAGTCGTGCACCCACACCCAGATGGTGCTGGTCGAGGGCGTCGCCCCGCCCATCGGCTGACGCGGCGCTATTTGCGCTGGTACTTCCAGTTGTGGGTCTTGCCCTCGGCCATCCACGCAATGGCGGTCTTCAGGCGTGTGGCGCGCGTCTCGGGCCGCTTGGCGGAGACGATCCACTCGATGTAATCGCGCTTGTGGCTGGGCGCGAACGCGGTGAACGTCGCCAGCGCCTGCTGGTTCTTCGCGAGCGCGGCCTTGAGCTCGGCGGGCACGCGGGCCGGCGGCTTCTTCGGCGCCTTCGGGCCGCGCTCGGAGGGGACGCCCGCCTCGTTGAGGCGTGCGGCTTCCTTGACGAGGCGCACGATCGTGGCGTCGGGCGGCAGGTCCTCGAGCGAGCGGATGCGCCCGAACTGCCCGCGCGCGGTCTTCGCCTCGGCCGACCGGCCGCCGGGCAGCAACGTCCCCTTCCAGAAGATCAGCGCGCAGTGCTCCTTGAACGCGGCGATCCCGATCATGATCCCGTGGTGGTCGAAGAACGGGGAGCTCCACTTGATCGTCTCCTGCGCGTCCGGGCAGCCCTGATGCACGAGCTTGCGCAGGTGCTTGAGGATCGGGCGCGCGAACGGCGCGGCCTTCGCGATATAGGCGTCGATGCGCGGATCCTTCTTCGGCATGGTCATCCCTCCCCTTGCCCACGCTCGTGCGCGAGGCGTCCGGCCACCCAGGTCGCGCGCACGGCGCGATCGTCCCCCAGCGTGATCAACGCGAACAGCACGTCCGCGATCGACTGCGCGCGGCTCGTGCGCAACGCGAGCAGCGGCGTCGCGCGCGGGTCGAGCACGACCAGGTCGGCCTCGTGGCCCACCTGGAGCGAGCCCACGCGATCGCCCAGGTCGAGCGCGCGCGCACCCCCGAGCGTCGCCAGGTAGAACCCGAGCACCGGGTCGAGCGGCCGGCCCTTGAGCTGCGCAACCTTGCACGCCTCGTCCAGCGTGCGCAGGAGCGAGAAGCTCGTCCCGGCACCCACGTCGGTCCCGAGGCCGACCTGGACCGGGCGCCGGGGGTCGCGCGCGACCGCGAGGTCGAACAGCCCGCTGCCGAGGAACAGGTTCGAGGTCGGGCAGTGCGCGAGCGCGGTGCCGCTCGCGTGGCAGCGCGCGAG
>JBKJJJ010000008.1:0-5137 GCA_046598045.1 Candidatus Eiseniibacteriota bacterium | reverse complement strand
CCCTCGCGGACGACCTGCGCCGCCATGGCGCGTGGAACTTCCAGGTCACCCCTTCGGAGATCCTGCTCGGCGACGAGTTCGTCATCCGCCCCCGCCGTTCGATCGACGGCCAGGACGTCCGCTCCTCGCCCGAGGAACAACTGCCCTTCCTGTTCTACGCCGACGGGATACGTGGCCTGACCGTCCTCCCCGGGATCCCGAAACACGACACCGACGCGTTCCTCGAGGCGCTCCAGGCCGCGGGCGGGCTGCAATCCACGGGCGACGATCTCGTCACGCTGCTCTGGCAGGCGAACGCGAGTCATCTCAAGTTCGACGTCGTGCCGCTCGAGCAGACCATTCATCTCTATTCCGCCCACGGTTCGGGCGGACTCGACGAGGGCGAGAACGGCCTGACGTTTGCCTGGTCCCCCGCCGGCGCCGAGGTCCGCGCCGAGCTCCGGCAGCTCGCCGGGACCCGTGGACTCCACCGCGATGCCCTGGATGCTTGGGCGCTCCCGGTCGACTTCGTGAACGTCCGCGATGCCTACGATCGCCTGCTTCCCCAGTTCGAGGACGGGCGCAAGCGATTGCGCGCCGACTGGGCGGCGGAATCGAACTTCGATTGGCGCCTGCAGATCCCCGCGACGTTTCGCCACACGCTCGCACTCTCGCCCGGCGAGGGCACCGCGCGCGATCTCGCGCACGCCGCGATCACGTGGATCGAGAACGCGATCGAGCGCGCGGCGTGGGACGAGGCGGCGATGGCGTTGGGGCTGTTCGAGGAGCTCCAAGTCGACCACGACGCGCGCGATCGCGAGCTGGCGGCGATCCTGTGCGCGGCCGACGTGCACGAACTGACGGAGCGGCTCGACGAGTCTCCGGCGTGGGAACAGGGTCGGTTCTTCGCGTTCCTCGTCAGCGTCGGACCCCAGGCCATCGATCTCGCCTTCGCGGTGCTCGCCGAATCGGACCGCGGAAGGACGCGCGCCGCAGCGGTCACGGCACTCTCCTACCTGATCGGTGACGAACCCGCGCGCATCGCCCCGATCCTGCGGGATCCGCGCTGGTTCGTCGTACGAAACGCCGTGTTCATCCTCGGACAGATCGGCGGATCCGGAGCCGCCGACCTGATCGCGTCGGTCGCGCGCCATCCGGAACCACGTGTGCGTCGTGCGGTCGTCGAAGCGCTGGGCAACGCCCCGATCGACCAGCGCATCGCGATCCTTGCTCCCATGCTGGATACGACCGACATTGGCCTCCTCGCAGCCCAGCTGAATATGCTGACGCGCGAGCGCGATCCACGCGTCGGGACCATCCTGCTCGAGGGCGTCCAGGATCGCGAGTTCGCCGTGCTGGGCGAGGAGGCTCGCGCGCTGCTCCTGCAGACGCTGGGTGACGTCGACCCGGCGAAGGCGATCCCGATCCTCCAGCAGATGCTCCACCGGGGAGGCTGGTTCGCGCGTCGGTCCTATGAACGAACGGCCGCGGCACGCATCCTGAGCCGCATCGCAACGCCCGAGGCATTGCAGGTCCTCGAGAACGGCATGCGAGCGCGCGCGGAGTCGGTGCGGCTCGCGTGCCGCGAGGGCACGAGCCGGCGGGCGGCGGCATGAATCCGGCGATCGATCCGGGATACGCGCTCCTGCGGCAGTTCGTGCTCCTCGTCCGGACGGGGCGCGCCTACGACGTGGGGAACCGCGTCTTCCAGGTCCAGGTCGAGAGTCTGTGTCGTCTGGTGCAGCCCCTGCTCGAGCAGGACCCCGAAGTCGTGCTGGTCCTGCTCGAGCAGGATCTCTACCTCAACGGCACACGCATCCCCGTTCACTCGTCGACGTTTCAGCTCTACCTGCAGGCGATCCAGGAATTCCGCAAGCGCGACATTGCGGGCCTGCGCATCCGCACCGCGAATGAGGACGAGCTCGTTCGCTTCTTCCGGCTTTTCCTCGCGGCAGACTGCCCTCGCGGCCGCGCGCTCCTCGCCGCCTGCCAGGCGGAGGGATTGCAGGACGTGTTGCCGGCGATCCGGGCTTCGACGGAAGACATCGACCCGATGGCGCCCGATGCGGACCGAGACTCCTCGGGGCGATCGGAGATCGAGGACATCCTTGCCGACGCCCGGGCGGAGCACGATCCCGGGGAGGGCGGCGCCGCGTCGACGTCCGGCGCCGGCGAAGCGCGCGGCGGTTCCGGGGATGGGTCGGGCCCAAGCGACGGCCCGGGTCGAGGAGCGGGCGGCGCCGATTCGGACGGGATGCAGCACGTGAAATCCCCGGCGGAACCTGCCGGCCCGCGCTCGAGCCCTTCCGGCACAACTCCGAAGAGCTACCAGCTCGCGTTCCTTGCCGCACGCTCGTTGCTGACGACCACGTCGCTCCAGAGAGGAGTCGAGATCCGGCACGCCAAACGCGTGGTCCAGCCGCTCGTCGCCGAGTCGCTCGCCAGCGATCCGCTCGTCCTGGGCCTCTCGGCGCTGACCCATCATGACGAGTACACCTACGCGCACGCGGCCAACGTCTGCCTGCTGGCCGTCGCGATCGGCAACGAGTTCGAGATGGATCGCGCCGCCCTGACCGACCTGGGAGTGGCCGCACTCCTGTGTGACGCGGGGAAGGTCGAGGTTCGAGAAGCCGCCGACGTGCCGACTCACTCCGTCGAAGGGCTCAAGCTGATCGCGCGCCATACCGCGCTCAACGCCACGACGCTGCGCTGCATGCGGGTCGCGCTCGAACATCACATGGGGCGCGATGGCGGCGGCTATCCCGCCGCGAACGCCGGGCTCGAACCCAGCCTCTTCTCGCGCATCGTGGCGGCCGCGGATTGTTACGTCAGCCTGATGGGACACCGCAGCGTCATCGGACGGAACGTCACGCCGCACCAGGCGCTCGGCATGATGCTCGGCCGCCTGCGCGGTCACTTCGATCCCGGCGTCCTCTGGGCGCTCGTCCACTCGCTCGGATTCTATCCGCCCGGGCAGCAGGTGCTGCTCGACGACCGGTCGATCGCACTCGTGCTCGCGCCCAATCGCGACGACCCGGCGCGCCCCCACGTCCGGCTCGTCCAAGGTCCGCCGGGCGCGCCCCGCCTGCCCGATCCGGCGCCCGAATTTCGTCCGCTGCCGCCCGAGCGCGAAGTGTGGCGCGCGCTGCGGGCGGAGGAGTATCCGGACCTGCCCGCGGCCGCCTGACGCGCGGATCGGTCAGGTCCTCTGGGTTGTTCGCGCCGGGGGATTGAAATCACAGACGAGGACCCGTCGGCCGAGATCCCCCCTTGAAGGAGACGTTGTTTGCCGGTCAGCATCCAAATTGCACACATCGGCACGGTGGCGATCTGGGACGGCCCCATCACCCGGTCGCTGAACCGCGTCGAGGTAAGAGCCGCGCTCGCGACCTCGACCCAGCGTGCCGCCAGGTCGCGGTAGAACGCCAGCTGGGGCCGGAACGTTCCGGCATCACCCCCGGATATTTGGTCGAGGTAGCCAACCCAGCCGCGAGCCCGGGCCACGTGGCGATGCGCAAGGGCGCGGGTTCCTTCGGGTCGGCCAACCGGATGGCGCCGAGGACTGCCAGCGTGATGAAGAACGCCAGCAGCACGTCCACTTCAATGATCTGCGCTCTTTCGACGAGAAACACATTCAGGGCAACGAACAGCCCGGCCAGGAATGCCGCCCGGGAGCCACCTGCCCGCCGGGCGATGGACCAGGCGGGCCACACCGTGATGGAACCGAAGAGTGCCGAGACTGCGAGCCCGGCGACATAGAATAGCGTCGGGTCCATGGCGTGGACGGCCCGCAGGGCGAGGACGGAGCGGGCCCTTCCCACAAGTGCCATCCACGACCGTGCGCACCACAGAGCGAAGACCTGGAGATCGATGGTCAGGCTCGGATACTTGAAGAAATGCGGACCGGTGCGGAGGACGCCCGATCGTGGCATTCTAGCCTCCACCGTACTCTTCGGGCACCCCGCCCGGACCCATGAATGGAGGCCGACCGATGGCCGGAACAACCGTGCTCCCCCGTCCCACGAAGAACCCGGAGATCAGGACCTTCGTCTCCACGCTGATCCGGCGCATCGAGGTCAGAGACCCGGGCGAACCGGAGTTCCACCAGGCCGTGGCGGAAGTGCTCGAGTCGATCGAGCCTGCCCTCGAGAGGCATCCCGAGTTTCGCGAAGAGTGTCTCCTCGAGCGCTTCCTCGAGCCCGAGCGCGTCATCATGTTTCGCGTCCCGTGGTTTGACGATCGCGGCCGGGCGGTGGTGAACCGCGGTTTCCGCATCCAGATGTCGAGTGCGATCGGCCCCTACAAGGGCGGACTGCGCTTCCACCCTTCCGTCAATTTGGGCATCCTCAAGTTCCTCGCCTTCGAGCAGGTGTTCAAGAATGCGCTCACGTCGCTTCCAATGGGTGGAGGGAAGGGCGGGTCGGATTTCGACCCCAAGGGTCGAAGCGATCACGAGGTGATGCGCTTTTGCCAGAGTTTCATGACCGAGCTATGGCGCCACGTCGGCCCCGATACCGATGTCCCCGCCGGCGACATCGGCGTCGGCGGCCGTGAAATCGGCTATCTCTTCGGTCAGTACAAGCGCCTGGCCAACAAGTTCACCGGCGTCCTGACGGGCAAGGGGATCGACTGGGGCGGCTCGCTCATTCGCCCCGAGGCCACCGGGCACGGTGCGGTCTACTTCGCGGCGGAGATGCTCAAGACGCGTGGTGAGTCGCTCGCCGGCAAGGTCTGCCTGATCTCGGGCAGCGGCAACGTCTCACAGTACACGGTGGAGAAGCTGAACGAGCTGGGGGCGAAGGCCATCACGCTCTCGGACTCGGGCGGCATCATTCATGATCCGGCTGGCATCGACGCAGAGAAACTCGCCTGGGTCATGGAGCTCAAGAACAAACGCCGCGGCCGCATTGCCGAGTACGCCGAGCAGTGGAAAAGTGCGCGCTTCGTACCGAGCCTCCCCGGCGCAGCCACCAACCCGCTCTGGGACATTCCCGCCGACTGTGCCTTCCCCAGCGCGACCCAGAATGAGATCAACGACGCGGATGCCGCCAACCTCCTGAACCGTGGCGTGGGCCTCGTGGTCGAGGGGGCAAACATGCCGACCACCCTCGACGGTGTGAAGGCGTTCCTCGATGCCGGGATCCTCTACGGACCGGCC
>JBKJJJ010000131.1:0-14482 GCA_046598045.1 Candidatus Eiseniibacteriota bacterium | reverse complement strand
GAGCGCCGCGCGATCGATCGAGGCCGGCGTGCCCGACAGCGCGGCCGAGCCCAGCGGGCAGGCCGCGAGCGCAGCCTCCCGCACCTGCCCGAGGCGCCGGGCGTCGCGCCGCAGTGCCTCGACGTGCGCGAGCGCCCAGTGCGCGGCGAGAATGGGCTCGGCCTGCTGGAGGTGCGTGTAGCCGGGCAGCACATGGCCGGCCGCGAGCCAATCCGCCGCGCGCTCGACCAGCGCCTTCGCGAGGACCCGTGCATCGTGCGCGAGGGTCTCCGCCGCCTCGGCGGCCCACAGCCTGAGATCGGTCGCCACCTGGTCGTTCCGGCTCTTGCCGCGGTGGATCTTCTTGCCGAGGTCGCCCACGCGCGCGGTCAGCTCGGCCTCGACCAGCGTGTGCACGTCCTCCTCGTCCCGGCGTGAGGCGTCGGCCGGGGAGAGCGCGCGTAAGACCTCCTCGAGCGCGGCGACGAGCCGGGCCGATTCCTCCAGGGTGAGCAGCCCGGCGCGCCCGAGCGCGCGCGCCCAGGCGGTGTTGACCGCGAGGTCCTGCGGCAGCAGACGGGCATCGTAGGGAAGCGATCGTTGGAACGCGAAGAAGGCGGGGTCGGGGGCGCCGGCGATGCGGCCTTTCCACAACGGGTCGGTCGTCATGGGGTGCAAGGTGGAGCGCGGGAGCCCAAACGGTCAAGAGATTGCGGAGCGCCCGATTTCGCCTTGACTCGGAGGTCCGGGACTGCGAACCTCGCGCGGCTCGGAAGAACAGCTAAGTTCCCTTTTTGCTGTAGGATCGGACCTTTCTCAACTGGTGTGACCATTCGTCCCAACCGGCCTCGACATCTTCGGCTGAGCCTTGCCTGCGCCCTGCTCGCCTGCGGCCTCCTCGCCGCTTGCGCCGGGGCCGCGCTCGCACAGGGCCAGACCGGCCGCATCTCCGGCACCGTGACCGACAAGAAGACGGGGCGCGCGATCGCGTTCGTCAACATCGCGGTGCCCGAGGCCAAGACCGGCGCGCTGTCGGACTCCAAGGGCGAGTTCCTGATCGGCAACGTGCCGCCCGGCACCTACAGCCTGAGGGCGCAGTTCACCGGCTACGGCCCGGAGACGGTTGCCGCCGTGGTGGTGACCGCGGGTGGCGTGGCCCCGGTCAAGATTGCGATGACCGAGATCATCGTGAAGCAGGAGGAGACCGTCCTCGTCACGGGGGCCCGCGCCCTGGTCAACGTCAAGGAGGGCGGGACGATCCGCACGGTCACCGCCGCGGAAATCCAGAACAAGGGTCTCCAGAACCTGCAGGACGTCGTCGCCCAGCAGGCCGGTGTCTCGAGCGAGAACAACCAGATCCGGGTCCGCGGCGGCCGGGCCGACGAGACCACGTTCATAATCGACGGCGTGACCAGCCGGGACCCGATCTCGGGGCAGAGCACCGCCGGCAGCATCAACGCGCGCTCGGTCGCCGAGGTCAACGTCATCGCCTCGGGTTTCTCGGCGCGCTACGGGCAGGCGCTCTCGGGCATCGTCGACGTCAAGCTCAAGGAGGGCGGCCAGCGCTTCGAGGGCGGGTTCTCGGCGCAGGGCGGCAGTTGGTTCACGCAGTACTACAATGGCGTGGTCTCGGGTCCGGACTGGCTGCAGGGCGGCCTCGGGCGGCTCGGCATCCACCTGCCCGGCGAGGCCGCGTTCCTGATCGACATTTCGACCGACTTCTCGAACACCTACTTGCCGAGCATCCAGGACCAGCCGTTCCACCCGCGGCTCAGGTCCGGCTACGAGGACTCGTTCCTCGGCCACAAGTTCGTGTACTCGCCGAAGCTCTTCATGCCGTCCGAGGACAACACCTGGCGCGGCCTCTACAAGTGGACATGGAAGCCCGACGGCAAGAACAAGGTGGACTTCGGCTACAGCAAGCGGCTCTCGTTCGACCAGGGCTTCTTCCGGCGGCCGATCAGCGACATCGCCGGGCAGGCGATCCCGTATCCCTGGATCTTCAAGGACCGCCTCGAGCACGCCAACACGGTGACCGACGATGTCAGCTCGCTCGCACTCACGCTGACGCACACGATCAGCAAGAACGCCTATCACTCGCTGCAGGTCTCGCGCTCGTTCAACGCGCAGGAGTCCGCGGTCAACGGCAAGCGCTGGACCGATTACGAGCAGCCCGACGACCTCGCGTTGCCGCCCGGCCAGAACCGCCCCTACTACATCGACTCGGGCGACAACAACGAGTGGGCGAACTACTGGTCCGAGAGCTTCAGCACCGACTACAAGCTCGGCATGAACCTGGGCAGGATCCACAAGACCGAGTTCGGGTTCCTCAACACCCTGCAGAACGTGCAGTACGTCGACATCCTCGACCCGTGGGTGTTCGATCCCGACGGGCTCGGCAGGGACCACGACCTGTGGCACGTTTATCCGGACATGGGCGCGCTCTACGCGTCCGACCGGCTCGAGTTCGAGGGCTTCGTCGCCGAGGGCGGCGCGCGCGTCGACTACTGGTTCCCGGGCGCGCAGCTCGAGCGCGCGGTGGCCGACTCGACGAACGGCAACGTCAGCGTCGCCACGCGCGAGGCGTTCAATCGCGACACCGGGTCGTTGTTCGGGCACCGCGTCAAGGCCGTGTTCTCGCCGCGCGTGTCGGTCTCGCACCCGATCCAGAACCGCGACAAGTTCTTCTTCAACTTCGGACAATTCACGCAGTTCCCGTCCTACATCTTCGTCTACTCGAAGCTCACGTCGGTATCGTCGGCGTCGTTCCCGGTGCTCGGGAATGCAAACCTCAATCCCGAGAAGTCGGTGCAGTTCGAGGTCGGCGCGCAGCACCTGTTCGCCAGCAGCGCCGCGGCGAAGATCTCGCTCTTCCAGAAGGACATCTACGACTACCCGACGTCCGTGCGCTTCCGCCGCCAGGAGGGCACGGTGATCTCGGACTTCTTCGTGTACCTGAACTCGGACTTCAGCCGCGCGCGCGGCTTCGAGCTCGAGTATGAGCAGCCGCGCGGCAAGTACCTGAGCTGGAAGGCCTCGTACGAGTTCTCGGTCGCGAAGGGCAAGTCGAGCGACCCGAACGCCGCGAAGATCGTCGAGGAAGGCGGCGGCGATGCGACCGAGCCGCCGCTGTCCGAGGGCTACCTGTTCTGGAACCGTCCGCACAAGCTGACCATGAACGGCGATTTCCGCGTCGGCCGCAGCGTCGACCGGCCGAAAGTGCTCGGCGTGACGGTGCCGCACGGATTCGGGTTCAACCTGTTCGGGACCATCCAGTCGGGCAAGGCGTACACCCCGCAGGATGCCGCCGGCAACGCCACCGGTCGCGTATACTCCAAGAACGGCCCGCTCGAGGCGGTGTTCAACGCGCGCATCAACCAGGAAATCAAGGTGGGACAGAAGAAGACGTTCAACTTCTACCTCGTGGGCGAGAACATCCTCGACTGGACGGTGGTCAAGCGCGTCGATCCGTCGACCGGCAAGGCGCCGAAGGCGGGCGAGGGGCAGTACGTCAACCCGACGCAGTTCGACCGCAACTCCGTGCTCTCGAACCCCGCGTACTACGGCCAGCCACTGCGCCTGCGCCTGGGAGTCGACTATGATTTCTAGGCACTCGCGCCAGGGTTTGCTCGCCGGCCTCGTCCTCCTGCTCACGCTCGGCGCGAGCGGCGGAGCGTTCGCGCAGGGCGTCGGCAGCCAGCGCGTCGGGACCTCGGGCGGCAACTTCCTGAAGATCGGCCTCGGCGCGCGCGCCGTGGGCATGGGCGAGGCGTTCGTCGCCGTGGCGAACGACCCTTCGACGATCTACTGGAACGCCGCCGGCGTGGCGTCGCTGATCCGCACCGAGGTCGCCGTCAGCCACACCGAGTGGCCGGCGAACATCGGCTACGAGCACATCGCCTACATCATGCCGAGCCGCAAGCTCGGCGGCTCGGTGGGGGTGCAGTTCGGTCTGCTCCACACCGACATCGCGCAGACCACCGAGGACCAGCCCTTCGGCACCGGGCAGACGCTGACCTACTCGGACTGGGACGCGGGCGTGACCTACGGCCGCCGCCTGACCGACCGCCTGCTGATCGGCGTCGGCGGCAAGATCGTGCACGAGGACTTCGGCACCGACGTCGGCGGCCCGGCCCTGAACACCTGGCTGGTCGACATCGGCTCGATCTACTACCTCGGCATCTCGAGCGTACGCATCGGCATGGCGTTGTCGCACTTCGGCCCGGATTTCAAGCCCAGCGGCCAGTTCACCTCGGCCACCGGCGAGGTGCGCTCCTACGACAACTTCAGCCCGCCGACGACGTTCCGCTTCGGCGTCGCCTGGGAGCCGATCGAGCGCGAGACCCAGCGCCTGACGACCTCGATCGAGTTCGACCAGCCCTCGGACAACCAGCTCGTCGCGAAGGGCGGCCTCGAGTATGAGATCGACCGCCGCTTCGCGGTGCGCACCGGCTACAACGTCAATGCCGACGAGCTGAAACTCTCGGCCGGCGCGGGGTTCTACCCGACGTTCGGCACCACGCGCGGCACGCTCGACTACGCGTTCACCGACGGCGGCGCGCTCGGCGCCGTGCACCGGATCACGCTCGGGGTGCGCTTCTGATGCGCGTGCTCCGCGTCTCCCTGGGGCTGCTCGGCGCGTCCGCCCTGCTCGCGCTCGCCACGGCCGGCTGCGGGAACAAGTTCTTCCTGCCGACCGAGACGCCGGGCGGCGTGATTCCCGAGAAGGGCAGCTACGCCTACACCGGGAGCGTGCGCGGCCTGACGCGCATCACCGACGTCCTGCTCACGCGCGGCACCGGCAGCACGCTCTACGTCGTCTTCGACTCGGCGAACGTGCGCGCGTTCCCGCGCTTCTTCCGCGGCGACGGCACCACGCCCCCTTTGTCGTACGCGTTCGCCGGCCTGTTCAAGCCGATCCGCATCTGCCAGGCCCCGGGCAAGCTCTACGTGCTGGACGCGGGCGACACCACGCTCGCGGCGATCGACGGCTCGAGGGCGCCGGGCTTCCTGATCTACGGCCTCACGGGCGGCGCGCCGACGTTCACGCTCAAGGACACGGCGTTCGCCGAGGTGCGCGGGATCGCGTCCGATCGGGCCGGCAATGTCTACGTGTCGGCGATCGGCAAGGAGTTCATCCGCGACGACCCGCAGGACACGCGCCGCCGCACCTACAAGTACGTGAGCCGCGTCTATCGCTACCTCGCGGCCTCGGGCTTCGTGCGCGACACGCAGTTCTTCGTGGACGAGGGCCAGGGCGTGGGCACGGTGTCCGAGCCTGGGGATTGCTTCGTCGATCCGATCCTGGACGACAACCACCTGTACGTGGCCGACACGGGCAAGGACGTCGCGCAGCGGCTCGACATCCAGATCAACAACGGCCTGCCGCTGCCCGCGCTCTCGATCGATGGCGCGGCGTCGGGGACGACGTTCTCCGCCCCGGCGGATTTCGTGGCGGACGCGCTCGGCTTCATGTACGTGGTGGACACCGGCAACCGGCGCATCCTGCGCTTCGACAGCACGGGCGAGTACATCCAGCGCGTCGACATCGAGCTCGATCTCGACGCCGACTCGCTGCATGTCCCCGTCGCGGCATCGTGCGACGACTCGCTGGTGTACGTAGCCGACTACGCGACCGGTAAGGTTGCCTCCTACAAGCGAAGGAAGTGACGTGAGCCCCGCACCGCGCCCCGGCACCTCGAAGCTCATCGCGCTCGCGCTCGTGATCGCGGCCGCATCCGCGCGTTCGGCGCATGCCGCGGACGCGGTCAGCCACGACCCGCCGGCCGGCGCGCGCACGGAGTCGACTTTGCCCCGGACCAGCGCCGACACGCCGGCCTACAAGGTCAAGATCTCGAGCAACAACCTGGTCGGGGTCACGATCTCGAATTACGGATTCTTCGGAAATAACTTCGTGTCGCGCTCGCCGTCGTTCGAGTACCCGCTCGGGGCCGGCTTCGAGCACATGGTGCGCGGCGGCCTGTGGATCGGCGGCATCAGCGACTACAACGACGCGTTGCCGCATGCCACGCTCGTGACCACCGGCGCGGTCGACGGCACCCAGGGCACCGCCAGCGCTTCGGCCACCGAGTTCTCGCCGGCGGGGAACACGATCGTCGAGCGCTCGCGCCTGGAGAACAACAAGTTCTTCAGCGCGCTCGCGGTGTCGGAGCAGGACTTCGTGACCGACTACAACGACTTCCCGGCGAAGGCCACGGTGACCGCGGGCGAGGACCACTTCCCGCTCGGCGTGAGCGTGCACCAGGAGACCTACAACTGGTCGTTCTCGCGCTTCAAGAATTTCCTCGCGCTCCACACCCAGATCAGGAACGCGGGCCGCACGCTCGACAGCCTGTACGTCGGGCTCTACACCGAGCTCGCCTCGGGCAACAAGGCCGGCTACAGCTCGTGGCCGCCCAGCGCTGCCGCGGGCGGCACGCTCGGCGGCTGGTTCAACAAGAAGGTGCTCAAGTACGACGCGACGGCCCGCCTGCTGGGGGAGCACTACTGCTCGAGCTACGTGAGCGGCGAGGCCTCATGCCAGTTCGAGATCGTCCCGCCCTGGGTCGGCATCCAGTTGCTCGGCGTGCGGCCCGACACGGTGGCGAACAAGCGCGTCACGCTGTTCATCGCGAACTATGCGCCGGGCGACACCACGCGCGATGAGGACACCGAGCGCTTCGCGATCATGTCCACCGGGCGGCTCACGCCGGCGGACAGCCTGCAGGCGGGCTTCGCCGCCGAGGGCCGCGCGAATGACCCGACGAACTTCCTCGCGGTCGGGCCATTCAACCAGCTCGCGCCGGATTCGACGATCACGGTGGACTTCGCGTTCGTCGGCGGGACCAGCTACGAGGACCTGCTGGAGAACGCGAAGTTCGCGCAGCTCGCGTTCAACTTCAATTACGTGATCCCGACGCCGCCGCCGTCGCCGCGCCTCGCCGTCGTGCCCGCGGAGGGTGCGCTCGACCTGTACTGGGACAACAGCCCCGAGCGGACCGTCGACAAGACCAGCCCGGCTCCGGGTGGCAAGGACTTCGAGGGCTACCGAGTCTATCTCGGCACGGCCTCGGGGGACCTCACGCAGGTCGCGCAGTTCGACAAGGCGGACACGTCCGGGTTCAACACCGGATTTGCTGCGATTGCGTTGCCCGACTCGCAGTTCGTCAACGGGATCTGGTGCCACTACAAGTACCGCATCATCGGGCTCAAGACCGGCTTCCGCTACTTCGCGTCGGTCACGTCATTCGACACGGGGGACCAGCAGATCGAGTCGCTCGAGTCGGGGCTGACCCAGAACCAGGTGCTGGCCGTGCCCGCGCCCTCGTCCGCGCAGGCATCGGGCCGCGCGGTGACCGTGTTCCCGAACCCGTACCACGCCGAAGCCGCGTGGGACGCCGGGAAGCTGGTGCGCGATCACTACCTCTGGTTCGCGAACCTGCCGCGCCAGTGCACGATCCGGATCTTCTCGCTCGCCGGCGACCAGGTGAAGACGTTCGAGTTCGACGGTGACACCTACCAGGGCCAGGGCACGCGTGGTCTCTACAACCCGGCGACCGAGATCGGCGTCGACCCGCCGCAGCTCTCGGGCACGGTTTACGCCTGGAACCTGATCACCGACCGCGGGCAGGCCGTGGCCTCGGGCCTCTACCTGTTCTCGATCAAGGACCACGGGTCGGGCAACGTCCAGCGCGGCAAGTTCCTCGTGGTCAAGTCCGACAAGGAGACGTTCGAATGATCCGCCCGCGCGTTCTCCTGCTCGCCCTCGCCGTGACGCTCTCTGCCGCCGCGCTGTTCGCCGCCGGTTGCGGCGTCAAGGGCACGATGGGCCCGAACTTGCCGCCCGAGACGATCGTGTTCGTCGAGGGCCCGGTCGACACCGTGAACCACGTCGTGACGCTGCGCTGGTTCGGCTCCGACCCCGACGGCGAGGTCGTGCGCTTCGACTACCGTTTCGTCTACCCGGCGGGGCAGGGACCCGCGGGCTACGACTCGAGCGCCTGGCTCTCGACCACGCGCCACGACTCGACCTTCGCGATCTATTCGCCGAGCGGCTATGCCATGCCGACGTTCGTGGTCCGCGCGGTGGACAACGACGGCGAGCCCGACCCGACCCCGGCGCGGCAGACGTTCCAGTTCAGCAACGGCGCGCCGACCGTGCGCCTGATCGGGAGCCCGGTCCTGCCCTCGACCACGCTCCCGGTGGCCACCATCAAGTGGAGCGCGAGCGATCCCGATGGCGACATCAATCTCGCGCACTTCCTGATCTGGCTCGACGGCAACGAGGCGGGCGGCGCGCTCGTACCGGCGAGCACGTCGTACACGCTGCCCCCGAGCCTGTTCGCGGACGGCGCGGGCGGCTACTTCGCGGGCCCCCACACCGTGCACATCCGGTGCATCGACGACGGCGGGGCGGTCAGCCTGCCCGACTCGTTCACCTGGAACGTGATTGCCCCGACCGGGCAGGTGTTGCTGGTCGACGACGACCCGGCGGCGCTCTCGGCCGCGGTCGATCCCATGTACGTGAACGCGCTCGATCGCCAGCTCGGGGCGGGTAGCTACACGAAGCTCAACCTCGAGGTGAACAACCCGTTCCGTTCGGTCGCCGACCTGACCTATTCGTTCGGACTGTTCCGCTCGGTGTTCTGGTACCAGGAGAACAACACGGTGCGCTCGAGCGCGCTCGCGCTCTCCGAGCCGGCGATTCGCGGGCTGCTCGCCGGCGGCGGCAATTTCTACATCTCGAGCCAGAACCTGGTCGGGACCAACGGGGCGTTCGCCTCGACCGCGTTCCTGGGCGAGATCGTCGGGGCGGACTCGGTGCGGTTCAACCTCACGAGCCAGAACACGAACTTCGTCATCGGCAACGGACAGGTCCTGACCCCGGGCCCGACGACTCCGTACGATTCCCTGCGTTCGGTCGCGATCTCGACGGGGGTGGAGGCGCTGATCCTCAAGACCGCCTCCGACGCTGCGTTCCTCGCGCGCCCGATCATCCTCGACTCGACGCAGACCGAGGACTGGGTGGTGGGCGTCGACCGTGTGCCGGCGGGGGGCACGGGCCGGATCGTCGCGCTCATGTTCCCGCTGCGCCTGCTCGGCGGCACCCCCACCGGGGCCCCGTCGCCCGCCCCGGACGGGAATTACGGGGAGCGCACCCTGCGCAAGATCCTGGCACGCTTTGGGCACGGAATTTCCCCTTAACGGATTCAGGAGCAAGCCCGCATCCGATCGCCAAACCCCTTGACATTCGTAGGGTTTTGGCTTATCTTCACCGCGATTTCGGTTTCGGACATTCCACGCCTTCCAGACGACCGTCATTCCGTCCGGAAACGCGGCCTCGGCCGCATCACATTCCCCCGGCGAACCCTGCTCGCATTCTCCTGGAGGTTGCCCGATGTTTCGTTCGTGTCTCAGGGGCCTGGCACTCGCGGCTCCCGCCGCGTTCCTGCTCGCCCTTCTCGCGACGCCCTCGTCCGCCGTTCAGCGGACAGTCACGATCTATCAGATCCAGGACACGACTTCGGTTGGCCACGTCGATGGCGCCACGGACACCGTGACCACGACCGGCATCATCACCGGCGCGGACACGCGCGGCAGCGGCTACGGTTTCTACATTCAGGATGCCGCGAGCGGTTTCTTCTCGGGCGTCCAGGTCTTCACGGGCGGTTCGAACGTCTACGCCGACTCGGGTTATGCGCGCGGTGACGTCATCACCGTGACCGGCCGCATCACCGAATTCCAGGGCGGCACGGAAATCATCTCGAGGACGGGGAGCGCGTTCGGCATCGTCCCGACCACGACCAAGATCGGCACGGCCCCGGTCCCGGCGCCGCTCTCGGTCAATTTCTCGAACATGAACGAGCTCGCGGCCTACGCGGTGGCCGAAAGGTACGAAGGTACGCTCGTGGCGCTCTCGGGCAGTGCCCGTACCGCGCGCGTCCCCATCTTCACCAGCGGCACCTCGGCCGGCTTCGCGCCGGCCCAGTACCTGACCGTCGACCCCACACTGCCGGCCGCAAGCGCGTTCGACTCGGTGCGCATCGACGGCAACATCCTGGCGAACCCGACGGTCAATTCGCCGGCGCTGGGCGTGATCGTCTCGTCGGTCAAGGGCATCTGCAATCAGTCGACGCGCGGCTACCACATCGAGCTGCGGGACGGCGCGGACATCGTCCAGCCCTCGCCGCCGACGCTGCTCAACGCCTGGGCGACGAGCAACACGGGCATCCGCCTGCTGTTCGACCGCGCGCTCGACCCGACGACCGCGAACAACCCGGCGAACTACTCGCGCATCACGCTCAAGGCCATCGACTCGGCCGCGATCGTCGGCGCGGGTAACCAGAACGTCGACCTCACGACCGTGGTCGATCCGCAGGTCCCGGCCGAGGCCGAGGAGATCACCGCCAGCGGCGTCAAGTCGTCGCTCGGCGTGGTCATGTCCGCCGCCGCGAAGCAGACGTTCCGCGCCGGCATCACGCCGATCACCGCGGTCCAGACCAACTACACGGTCAACCCGCCCTTCCACCCGGCGACCAGCGACTCGTCGCAGTTCACGTTCGAGCAGGTCACGGTTCGGGGGGTCATCACCGCCCGCGACAACAACACCTATTACATCCAGAACGGGACCGCCACGAACCCGTCTTCGGGCATGATCATCTTCGCCCCGATCAACGACCTGAGCCGCACCGATGACGTGACCGTCTCCGGTACCATCACCGAATTCGGCGCGGCTTCGCAGGCGACCGAATACGCCGGGCTCGACTACCAGCTGGTCAATGCCACCAACGTGGCGCTGCCCGCTCCGATCGTCGTGACTCCGGGCGCCGTGGGCCCCCTCACGGGCGTCGAGCCTTTCCCGGGCGAGCGCTATGAGGGCATGCTGGTCGAGATCGACAACGCGTTCGTTGCCCAGGATTCGCTGCCGAACGGCCAGTTCCTGCTCCAGGGCGCCGGCGGCACGGGCGACACGGTCCGCGTCGACGACACCATGTTCCGCCACCAGTACCTGTACTCGCGCGGCGCGGCCAACTCGACCGTGGTGCCGTTCCTGCGCGGCATGGTCAACGACTCGTTCGGCCAGTTCACGGTGAACCCGCGGGACTCGGCCGACATTTCCGACCAGCTGGTCGGCGTCGAGCCGGGCACGGGAACGCTCGGCTTCCGCCTCAACTCGATCGCACCGACGCCGGTGTCGTTCGCGCGTGGCAACAAGGCGCTGCTGCGGTTCAACCTGCCGACGGCTGGCAAGGTCACGGCGCGGGTCTACGACATCAACGGTCGCCTGGTCGCCGAGCCGGCGAGCGAGGTGCAGATGGCGGCGGGTCCGCAGAGCCTCTCGATCGACGGACGCAGCCTGTCGGGCGGTCGGTTCAGCAGCGGTATCTTCTTTGTCCAGTTGAAGTTCGGGAATGTGGTTGCAACCGGGAAACTCGTGGTGGCAGAATAACCACGGTTCGGATCTAGCGGCCTGAGCAGGTTGGCCGCCGTGTCCCAAAGGACCGGGCGACTCTACCGTCTGCAGGGTTTCGGGGTGGTCACTCCGCAGGCTACCCCCTCTGCCGGTCGCCCGGTTTCCTTTTGCCTACGCGGGGGACTCCCCGCGCTTCAGGTCCCGCCCTTGAATTCGAGTTCCGGACCCGCGTGCCACGTGCACGCGGGTCCCATTCGTATCTCACATGGACCGTCCCCCGACGGAGGATCGTAATGCGCCACGCGCCCCTGCTCTTGATCCCTGCGTTTCTCCTGGCCGCGGCGGCGACCTCCTTCGCGGTGCCGATCGGCGATCTCCACGTCAACACCTCGAGCGGCGTCCAGAACGCCCCGTACGCGGTCGGCACCACCGTGACCGTGACCGGCGTCGTGACTACGCCCGACAGCACCTTTTCGAAGACCAACAACGAGGTGCAGGTCCAGGACCCGACCGGCGCAGTGACGGTCTTCCGCTCGGCCGGAGTCGCGACCTACCACTACGTCCTCGGCGACAGCGTGACGGTGACCGGACAGATCGTGCAGTTCAATGGGCTGACCGAGATCTCGAACGCATCGATCGTCACGACCCATTCGAGCGGAAACTACGGGCTGATCGTTCCCGTGGTGCGCACGTGCAGGCAGGTGCGCGACTCGACGTTCAACTTCAGCAACTTTCGCGAAGATCTCGAGAGCAGCCTGATCACGATCAACAACGTGACGGTCAACGGCGGCACCTGGCCGGCCGTGTGCGCGGGCGTGAACACGACGGTCACGATCACGGACGCCTCCGGCGTGACCATCAACCTGTTCATCGACAAGGACGGGCCCGTGTGCGGCTCGTCGAACCCGAGCGGGCCGTTCAACGTCACGGGCATCCTGAGCCAGTTCAAGTCGGCGGCGCCGTTCACCACCGGTTACGAGATTCGGCCGCGCTTCAAGTCCGACATCGTGCCGCTGACGCCCGGTCCGAACTTCGTCGGCGTGCCGACTGCGGTCAACGTGGACTCGGTCTCGGCCGACATCACGTGGGGCACCGACAGCGCCAGCTCGAGCATCGTCGAGTACGGCCTGACCACCGCCTACGGCACGACGGTCGGGGATTCGGCTCTCGTGACCTCGCACCTGATCCATCTCGCTCCGCTGACCCCGAACAAGCTCTATCACTACCGGGTCACGTCGATCGACCCCCTGGGCGGGCGGCAGAGCGGGGACTTCTCGTTTGCCACGCCGTCGAACCAGCCGGGCCAGATCAACTTCTTTTTCAACAAGTCGATCGACGCCTCGCTCGCGAACCCCGACACGGCGCAGGGCAACGTCGACATCCAGGCCCGCGCGATCGCGTTCATCAATCGCGCGACCTACTCGATCGATCTCGCCGCCTACTCGTTCATCGCGCCGACGTTCACCGACGCGCTGATCGCCCGCTGGACCGCCGGCATCAAGGTGCGCTACATCATCGACGCCGGAAACAACCAGACCGAGGCGAACCGCCTGCGCGCCGCCGGCATCCCGGTGATCACCAGCACCTATGGCGGGAGCCACGCGCAGGGCATCATGCACAACAAGTTCTGCGTCGTGGACGGGCGGGACGCCGATGCCTCGAACGACTGGCTGTGGACGGGATCGACGAACTTCACGACCACGCAGTTCTTCACCGACTCGAACAACAGCCTCGAGATCCAGGATTTCGGGATCGCGCAGTGCTACCTGGCCGAGTTCAACGAGATGTGGGGCTCGGATACGGATACGCCGAACTCGCTCACGTCGAAGATGGGCAACCGCAAGGTCGACAACACGCCGCACTCCTTCCACGTCAACGGGATCCCGATCGAGGTCTACTTCGCGCCGTCGGATGGAGTCGAGGGCAAGTACACCTCGTACATCGGCACCGCGGACTGGGGCATCGACTTCTCGATCCTGGCTTTCACCTCGAACCCGATCGAGGAGGCGTTCCGCTCGAAGTGGAACACGGTCCCCGGCTTCTACCTGCGCGGGGTGTTCGATGCCGGATCGATCGGCGACACGGGCGCGGCGTGGCCCGAGATGAAGGGCCTGAGCGGCACCGTGTTCACACCGCCGGCCGACGTGTTCACCGACACCGAGACCGGCATGAACCATGACAAGTACATGATCATCGACGAGGGCCGCACGCTGAGCGACCCGACGCTGATCACCGGTTCGTACAACTGGTCGAACGCCGCGAACACGGTGAACGACGAGAACTCGATCATCTTCCACAGCCAGAGGATCGCGAACCTGTACCAGCAGGCGTGGGCGAGGCGCTACCAGGCGGCGGGCGGCACGGCGGACCTCACCGTTGGCGTCCCGGCCACGGGCGGCTCGTTCGCGTTCGCCGCGCCGTCCCCGAACCCGGCGCTCTCGGGCGCGGTCACCGCGTTTGCGGTCGACGTGCCTTCGACGATCTCGGCCGGCGCGCGGGTGCGCGTCGACCTGTACTCGGTCTCGGGCCGCAAGGTGCGCACGGTGCTCGATCGCGCCGCCGCCCCGGGCACGGTCCGCGCGACGTGGAACGGGCTCGATGACGACGGCCGCATCGTCGCGCCGGGCGTCTACCTGGCGCGCGCGACGGTCGACCAGGCGCACATCGACCGGAAGGTCGTGCGGATTCCGTAGCAAACGCCGCGCTCCCGCAGGAAGGAAGCCGCCCCGGACCCGTTCTGTCCGGGGCGGCTTTACTATGGAGCCACGATGAAGACCGCGTTCTCGGACGCCCACGAAGTTCTCGCCTCCGTGTTCGGCTACCACGCGTTCCGCGGGGAGCAGGAGACCATCATCCGTCACGTCGTCTCGGGCGGCGATGCGCTCGTCCTGATGCCGACGGGCGGCGGCAAGTCGCTGTGCTACCAGATCCCCGCCCTCCTGCGCCCGGGCGTCGGGGTCGTGATCTCGCCCCTGATCGCGCTCATGCAGGACCAGGTCGACGCGCTCGCCCAGCTCGGCGTGCGCGCCGCGTTCCTCAACTCGAGCCTGGACGGCGCGAGCGCGGCCCGCATCGAGGCGGCGGCGCGCC
>JBKJJJ010000136.1:0-5134 GCA_046598045.1 Candidatus Eiseniibacteriota bacterium | reverse complement strand
CCAGGAGCCGAGCATGCGCCTCAGCATCGCGATCTGCCCCACGTGGTAGCTCACGTGGTTCGCCATCGCGCGCAGCAGGTCGAGCCGCGTGCGCGAGCGCGACGGCTGGATCTCCGTGAAGCGGCGCACGCGCACGGCCTCGGCGAGCGCGGCGAGGCTCGCCTGGTAGGCGCGCACGAACGCGCGCCAGTCCTCCTCCGAGCCCGGCGCGACGGGGCCGGGCCAGCCGTCGACCGCGTGTTCGGGCGGCTTCGGCGTCTGGCCGGCGAGGTGGGCGAGCGTGTAGCCGTTCCAGTAGATGATGTGGTTCGCCGACTGCAGGATCGAGTACGGCACGCCTTGGACCGTGCGGCCGGCGAGCTGCCAGTCGAGCCCGTCGAGCGCGCGCTCGGCGTCGACGTGCGCGCCCTTGCCCGAGATGCCCCCTAAGAGCGTCTCGAGGACGGCGGTTTCGAGATCCGGATCGGAAGACATGACGGCCTCCATGGGAGTCGCTGGGAGAGTGGGGGCGGCATCATCGCCCGAATTTCGTTCCCCGTCCAGCCGGCAGGATTGTGCGCTATGCTGGCGCGCCATGAGCGACCACCACATCCGGAGCGCCGATCCCGCGCACGACCTCACGATGGTGCGCCGACTCTTTCGCGAATACGCGGCGTCGCTCGGCTTCGCGCTCGATTTCCAGGGATTCGAGGACGAGCTGATCCACCTCCCGGGCGAGTACGCCGAGCCGCGCGGGACGATCCTGCTCGCCCACGGCCCCGCCGGGGAGACCTGGGGCGTGGTCGCGCTGCGCCCGCTCGATGGCGCCGAGGGGGCGTGCGAGATGAAGCGCATGTACGTGCGTCCGGTGGCGCGCGGGCAGGGCGTGGGGCGGGTTCTCGGCGAGGCGATCCTGACCGAGGCGCGCGCGCGCGGCTATCGCGCCATGCGCCTCGATACGATCGAGACCATGGCGCCGGCGATCGCGCTCTACGAGTCGCTCGGGTTCCGCCCGATCGAGGCCTACCGCTTCAACCCGATGCCGGGCGCGCGTTACTTCGAAGCGATTCTCTAGCGGGCCGCCCGCCTTGCCGCGGCGGCGAAGCGCGCGGCCATCCGGCGCTGGCGCGCGCGGCGCACCGCCACGCCGAGATAGGTCGGCACGAGCCCGAGCCCGGCCATGAACAGGAACAGGAGGACGCCGAGCGGGAGCAGCGGGCCGACCTCCCCGTTCCGGGCGACCAGGGTCGCCAGTTGCGCGCCGAAGACGAGCGCCGGCCAGCGCCACGCCGCGCGCGAGCCCAGGTAGCCGAAGAGCGCGAGCGCGACTGCGGTCAAGGGCAGGACGAGCGCGAAATACCCGGGCGCGTCCCACGCCTCGCGGCGGTCGCCCAGGGCGGCGCCGCCCCACCAGCCGGCCACGCCGAGCAGGAGCGCGAGCAACAGCAACAGGCGATCGCGGGTCGCGGCGGTCATGGGCCTGCGCCCGCCGCGCGCGTCACAGCGCCATCTCGGGCACGCTCTTCGGGATCACGAGCTTCGCCTCGGTCGCGGCCACGACCTGCTCGACCGACACGCCCGGCGCGCGCTCGACCAGCGCGAGGCCCTGGGGCGTGACGTCCATGACCGCCAGCTCGGTGATCACGCGGTGGACGACCCGGACCCCGGTCAACGGCAGCGCGCAGCGTGCGAGGATCTTCGAGGCGCCGTCCTTCGACGCGTGCTGCATGGTCACGATCACGCGCCGCGCGCCCGCGACCAGGTCCATCGCGCCGCCCATGCCCTTGACCATCTTGCCGGGGATCATCCAGTTCGCGAGGTTGCCCTCCTGGTCGACCTCCATCGCGCCGAGGATCGAGAGATCGATGTGCCCGCCGCGGATCATCGCGAACGAGTCCGCGCTCGAGAAGAACGATGCGCCCGGCAGCACGGTGACGGTCTGCTTGCCGGCGTTGATCAGGTCGGCCTGCTCCTCGCCCTCGAACGGAAACGGCCCCACGCCCAGGATGCCGTTCTCGCTCTGGAAGGAGACCGTCATGCCGTCGGGCACGAGATTCGCGACCAGCGTCGGCATGCCGATGCCGAGGTTGACGTAGTAGCCGTCGCGCAGTTCCTGCGCGGCGCGGCGCACGATCAGGTCGCGCGGCGTCATCCCGCCTCCCCCGCCGTGGCGCGCGCGCGCACGGTGCGCTGCTCGATGCGCTTCTCCACTCCGATCCCCGCGAACAGCGCGTCGACGTACACGCCGGGCGTGTGCACCTGGTCCGGCGCGATTGCCCCCACGGCCACCAATTCGTCCACCTCGGCGATCACGTAGCGCGCGGCCGTGGCCATCATCGGGTTGAAGTTGCGCGCGCTCCAGCGGTACGCGAGGTTGCCCATGGCGTCGCCCTGCCACGCCTTGACGATCGCGAGGTCGCCCGTGATCGGTTGCTCGAGCACGTACCAGCGGCCGTCGATCTCCCGACTCTCCTTGCCATCGGCGACGATGGTTCCATAACCCGTGGGCGTGTAGAAACCGCCGAGCCCGGCCCCGCCGGCGCGGATGCGCTCGGCGAGCGTGCCCTGCGGCACGAACTCGACCTCGAGCGTGCCGTCGAGGTACTGGCGCTCGAAGGTCGCGTTCTCGCCCACGTACGAGCTCACCATCTTCCGGATCTGGCGCGTCGCGAGCAGCAACCCGAGCCCGAAGTCGTCGACGCCGCAGTTGTTGCTCACGACGACCAGGTCCTTGACCCCGAGCGCGCGGATGCCGGCGATCAGGTTCTCCGGGATGCCGCACAGGCCGAAGCCCCCGGCGAGCACGGTCGCTCCGTCGACCAGCCCCGCGCGCGCGAGCGCGTCGGCGGCGTTTGCCACCACCTTGTTCATGCGTCTCCTCCGCCCGGCTTCGGGCGCGCGGCAGGAACGCCGCCGGAATGCGTTTCGGTGAACGGACCGACGCCGGCGCCCTTCGAAGGCGTGAGCGCCGGCCCGGCGAGGGCCGCGCCGAGCGCGCGCGCGCGGCCGATCCACTCGGGGTCCTGCGCCACCGCGCCGAGATCGACGTCGTCGTGGCGATAGACCAGCGTCTCGAGCAACCGCCCGCCGATCCACGACAGGAACCCGCGCGCGGTCAGGCGCGAGGGCTCGGGCGTGTCGCTCGCGCCCAGGACGACGATCAGCCCGCCGCGCCGCGTGCGCGGCCACTGCCGGCGGAACACCACCTTGCCGGTCTCGCCCACCGTCACGGGCGTGATGCAATTGCAGCGATCGATCACCAGCTTGAGCTGCGCCGAGAGCCCGCTGAAGTACACCGGCGAGGCGACCAGTACGCCGGTCGCGCGCTCGAGCGCCTGGTAGACCTTGTCCATGTCGTCGTGGAACACGCAGTACTCGCCGGGGGCGGTCGGGTCGGGGCCGCAGGCCTGGCACGCCACCCCGCGCAGGTCGCGCGCGGGGAGGTGGAGCGTCTCCGCGCCCGCCTCGCGCGCGCCCTCGAGCGCGGCCTCGACCAACACGTCGGTGTTCGAGCCCGCGCGCGGCGAGCCCGAGAGCGCCACGACCAGTCGCGGGGCGTCGCTCACGCGCGGGCGCCTACGCGGTCCGCGGATGGGCCGCGCACCACTCCTTGATGTACCCGATCGCCTCGGTCGTGGGGCTGCCGGGCCCGAACAGCTTGCCGATGCCGCGCTTCTGCAGCGTGGCGATGTCCTGCGGCGGGATGATACCGCCGCCGGTCAGCAGCATGTGCGTCGCGCCCTGCTTGAACAGGAGGTCCTGGATCGCGGGGAAGAGCGTCATGTGCGCGCCCGAGAGGATCGAGAGCGCGACCACGTCCACGTCCTCCTGGATCGCGGCCTCGACGATCTGGTCGGGCGTCTGGTGGAGCCCGGTGTAGATCACCTCGAAGCCGGCGTCGCGGAACGCGGCCGCGACCACCTTGGCGCCGCGGTCGTGTCCATCGAGGCCCGGCTTGGCCACCAGCACGCGAATCTTCGAACTCATCGGTCGGGACCTCCGGGACGGCTAGAACTCGGCGGGTTCGTGGTAGTCGCCGAAGTGGACGCGCATCGCATTGCGGATCTCGCCCTCGGTGGCGTACGCCCGCGCGGCGTCGATGATGAACGGCATCAGGTTGGTCGATTCGTTCGGGCAGGCGTCGGTCAGCGCCTTGAGGCGCCGCGTGACGAGGTCGTTGTCGCGCGACTCGCGCAGTTGCTTGAGCGCCTGGACCTGGTCCTTCTCGACCTGCGGGTCGATGTAGAGCAGCGGGATCTCGGTCTTCTCGTCGGCCTCGATGAAGTCGTTCACGCCGACGATGATGCGCTGCTTGCGCTCGATCTCCTGCTGGTAGCGGTAGCTCGCCTTGTGGATCTCGCGCTGGAACCAGCCCTTCTCGATCGCCTCGACCGTGCCGCCCTGCGCGTCGACGGCGGCGAAAATCTCCTCGGCCTGCTGCTCGAGGCGGTTGGTCAGGCTCTCGACGTAGTAGGAGCCGGCGAGCGGGTCGACCGTGCTGGTCACGCCCATCTCGTAGGCGAGGATCTGCTGCGTCCTGAGCGCGATCTTGACCGCCTTGTCGCTCGGCAGGGCGAGCACCTCGTCCATCGAGTTCGTGTGCAGCGACTGCGTGCCGCCGAGCACGCCGGCAAGGCCCTCGATCGCGGTGCGCACGATGTTGTTCTCGGGCTGCTGCGCCGTGAGCGAGCAGCCGGCGGTCTGGGTGTGGAAGCGCATCAGCCAGCTCTCGGGCTTCTTCGCCTTGTAGACGTCGCGCATGTGCCGCGCCCAGATGCGGCGCGCCGCGCGGTACTTCGCGATCTCCTCGAAGAAGTCGAGGTGGGCGTTGAAGAAGAACGACAGCCGGGGCGCGAACGAGTCGACGTCCATGCCGGCCTTGATGCACTCCTCGACGTAGGTGAAGCCGTCCTTGAGCGTGAACGCCAGCTCCTGCGCCGCGGTCGAGCCCGCCTCCCGGATGTGGTAGCCGGAGACCGAGATCGAGTTCCACTTCGGCATGTGCTCGGTCGCGAACTTGACCGTGTCGACCACCAGCCGGAGCGCGGGCCGGGGCGGATAGCACCAGCACTTCTGCGCGATGAACTCCTTGAAGCAGTCGTTCTGCAGCGTGCCGCCGAGCTGGTCGAGCCCCACGCCCTGCTTCTCGGCGTTC
>JBKJJJ010000094.1:0-4505 GCA_046598045.1 Candidatus Eiseniibacteriota bacterium | reverse complement strand
GTCGACACCACGGTCGCATCCGGCCCGACGCACGTGTGCGGGTGCTACACCGGGGGCTTCGACATTCCGAACGGGACGCTCTACACCACGGCTTGCTCGTCATTCGGCCTGTGCCTGCCGCGCACGACGGTGGAGGACGACTTCGTCCTCAGCGGCCTGCCGGCGGGGACGCCCGTAGCGTTCACCGCACGCTTCGAGGTCGCGTTGACCGGGAGTGACCTCATGGGCCCGGGCGCCGCCGACGCGCGCCTCGTCGAGGGCTACTCGAACGCGAGTGCCGTGCACCACGACCTGTCGAGCTTCTACGGCAACACCGTGAGCACCTCGCTGTCGGTGCCGGTGATCGCGCTTGTCGGCACGCCCTTCCACGTGCTCTACGAGGTGAGCGGGTCCGTCGGCGAACTCTGCTACGTGGAGTGGCACGGAACGTTTCTGTTCGCCAACCTTCCGGCCAGCGTCGCGGTGACGTCGTGCAACGGCTTTGTGCAGGCGGCGACGCCAACGCGCCCCGTGACCTGGGGATCGCTCAAGGCGGCGTATCGCTAGTCGGGCAACGTGTACTCGAAGCTGTAGGTGTGCGCGCCGCCGTCATTCGTGATCCTCATGCGCCCGACGAGCCCGCTGAGCTCGGCCGTGCCCGAATCCGGGACGACGGTGATCGAGAGCTCGCCCTGCCCGCGCGTCATGGTGCCGCTGTGCTGAAGCACGAACGATCCGCTCCGGCCCTCGAGCGACCCCTGGATGCGCTCGATCGCGACGTAACCGGCCGATCCCTTGACCGAGCCGGCAGCACTCAGCATCAGGCCCTGGCTCGTCGCCTCGAGGTCGCCCCGGAACGTCTTTTCGATCGTGAGGCGCCCCAGGCCCGGGTCTGCCGTGGGCTCGAGGGAGGGCTGCGGGGTCAGCTTGACCTCGAGTGTGCCTGTCGCGCTGGCCTTCACGGACGACTCCGATCTTCCGGGACTCCACTCATGGACTGGACCGCTTCAGACGTCGAGCAGCTCGGGGTCCATCATCTGCCACAACGCGATCGCCTTCACCGTGCGCGCCATCTCGGTGTCGAGGATCGCCTGCTGGCGCTCGGTCTCGGGAAACCACTCGGCGATGCCGCAGGTCAGGCGGACCACCCTCCGGAGCAGCGCGCCGCCCAACGCGCTGTTCAGCGAATCCTCGTCGCATCCCGGGACGCCCCGCCGCTCCATCTCGTCGAGATACGCGCCGAGGACCTCCGCGAACTCGTCGAGCGGCGCCATCGAGAACAGGAGCTCCGCCAGGTCGAGCGCCACGGGGCCGCGCGCCACGCGCGTCCAGTCGAGCAGGGCGGGGGAGTCGTCCGTCCCCTCGAACACGACGTTGTCGAGATGGAGATCGCCGTGCAGCAGCGAGGTCGTGGCCTCCGCGAGGCGTTCGTTCGCGCACTCCTGCACGACCTCGATGCGTTCGACCAGCGGCCGCATCATGGGATGGATTGTATCGCCGAAGCGGGACAGAAACGTTTCGCGGCGCGCGCTCAGCCACTCCGCATCCCGCAGTACGACGTTGTGCGACGGCAACCAGGCCGCCGATTGCAGCTCGGACCGATTCCACCACGTGGCATGCAGGCCAGCGAGCGCGCGCGCCAGACGGAGCCCGCCCTCGGCGTCGACGAACCCGAGGCAATCGCCATGGCCGACGCGCCCGAGATCCTCGAGCACGAGGACGCCGCGCCCGAGCGCTTCGTCGATCCGCCCGTGATAGCAGGCGGGAACACGAACGCCGACTGTGGGCCCGAACGTCTCGTAGAAGCTAACCTCGTTCGCGCCGGCCTGGCCATCGGTCGCCCAAAGCTTGACGACGAGGGACCGGGGCGCCTCGCTGCCCCCGAGCACGCAGCGGGCGATCTCGCTCGAGAATCCGCGGTCCTCACCGATGCGCTCGACGGAAGCGACCTCGGGGCGGGACATCGGGAACGCGCCGGCGAGCACCGACTGGAACCACTCGGTCGTCAGGGAGGACGTGGACACGGGAACGGAAAGCGGCAAGGGGATCATGCGCGGGATTGTACAGGACGGTCGCGAACTTTCCTCGCGTCGGCAGCCTGGGCCGGAGGTGCTACCGATACGCCGCCTTCAACGAGCCCCAGCTGGCCGAGCGGGTCGGCGTGGGCGCGTTGGCGAAACCCTGGCAAGAACGGATCGAATAGCCTGCCGGAAGGTCGTCGAATGTGAGGACACCATCGACGCTCGCATGCGAGCTGGCCGCTCCGGTCGCAACGCTGATCGTGAGTTGGAAGATCTCGCCGACGACTCTGGAAAGGGACACGCTCAGCACCTCGTCCACCGGAACGTCCGCGCATGCCGCCTCGGCCGAGGTGCCGACGTGTTGCGCATCGAAAGCGAGCTCCGCTGAGAGCCGCGCGTAGGAGCAACCGTACGGCGGCAGCCCCCGTGTCCCGCCAATTGCCACGCCGGTCACGTGTAACCGGGCCGTGATCGGGATGGGTGTCGAGCCAGCCGGGCCTTCGATCCAATAGTCATCGTGGACGATCAGGCTGAATGAGTTCCCGGTTTCCGAAGCGCCACCCCAGCGCGAATGCACGCGGCCCGCAGGCAGGTCGTACGAGGGCCCGTCCGGGCTCCCGTAGGCCCAAGTGGGCTCGGTCGGATAGAAATCGTACCGGCCACTCGAGGCGTAATTGGTTGGGCACGCAGCCCGGGCGATCGTCCCAGGCAACACGCCAAGCGTCATCAGAACGAAGACTGGGATCCGGCGCATCAGCGAACTCCACGGGCAGGCGGCGGAAACCTTGGCCGCCATCCGAAAAATCCGGTGGCTGGAGCACGTTTCCAAGGCAGGCAATGAGAGTAGTCGACAATCAACGGCTGGTCCACGGGCTGCCGTGGGCAGGGCTGGTGGCGCTCGGTGCCCGGGGGCTCGGGATCGAGACGAAACCCGCGCCAATTGGGCGATTGGGGGGCGGAGACTAATGGCGCATAATACTAATTATGTTGACTATCTATGCTCTCGAATTTGGGCCTCTACTGCCCCGAAAAGTTCCTCAAGCTCACGCTCCAGGAACGGGTGTCTCTCGGACTCGATTTTGCTCTCAGCGAGGAAGTTCTTCATCCACGACGCCCCCAAATTTGAAGCGCTCTGACCTTCCCCCGTCTTGAAGGACACCTCGAAAAGGTGGGATTCTCCCGCCGGGAGGTGCTCCATGGCAAGGCGGTCGTTCACCCCGGAGTTCAAGAGAGAAGCGATTCGGCAGGTCACCGAGCTGGGCCGCAACGTGGCCAGCGTGGCCCGCAAGCTCGACGTCAGCGCGAACACGCTGCATCGCTGGAAGCGTGACCTCAAGGAGTCGCCCTCGGGCGCATTCCCAGGCAAAGGTCGCCCGCGGCCCGAGGACGAGGAACTGCGGCGCCTGAAGCGCGAAGTCGAGGATTTGCGCGAGGAGAACAGCTTCTTAAAAAAAGCGGCGGCGTATTTCGCGAAGGAGCGCCCGCGAGGTACGAGGTGATCCGGGCGCATGAAGACGAGTACGCGATTCGACGCATGTGCCGCTGGCTCGAGGTGTCGCCCAGTGGCTACTACGCCTGGAAGAAGCGGCCGGAGAGCGCGCGGGCGAAGACCAACCTGCGCCTGGTGGTCGAGATCCGTGCGATCCACGCAAAGACGAGGCGGAGCTACGGCAGTCCGCGCATCTACGATGAGCTGAAGGAGAAAGGGCTCCCGTGTGGGCGTCACCGGGTGGCGCGCTTGATGCGCGCCGAGGGCCTCCGAGCGAAGCCCAAGAAGCGCTTTCGGGTGACGACGCAGTCGAAGCATGATCAGCCAATCGCGATCGATCGCGTCGAGCGTAAGTTCACCGCCGGAGCACCCAATCGCGTCTGGGTCTCCGACATCACGTACGTGTGGACGAACGAAGGCTGGCTGTACCTGGCGGTGATCCTCGACCTGTTCTCGCGGCGGGTCGTGGGCTGGTCGATGGGCGAGAGCCTGGCGACCTCGCTGGTTCTCGACGCGCTCGATCACGCCGCTGGTCGGCGGCGCCTGGAGAGCGGTTGGATCTTTCACTCGGATCGCGGGGTGCAGTACGCCTCGGAAGCCCTGCGGGCCAGGGTGACGGCCCTGGGAGGCCTCTCGAGCATGAGCCGGCGCGGGAACTGCTACGACAACGCGGTGGCCGAGAGCTTCTTCGGATCGATGAAGATCGAGTGGGTGCACGAGCAGCGCTACGAGACGAGAGACGAGGCGAGGAAAGACATCTTCGAGTACATCGAGTTGTTCTACAATACTAGCCGCCGACACTCGACGCTCGGGCAGATCAGCCCAGCAGCGTTCGAGGCAAGAGCGGAAGTGGCTTAGGCAGGTGTCCACGAGAACGGGGCAAGGTCAATCTGAAACGGCGTGTCCGAGATTCTTCTCCGTGTTGTCTGTCAACACCCCGGGCAGTTGGTTATGCCGGATGTAGAACAGGTGGAATTTCCAATTTCCTGACGGGGTCCATCCCCCCGGCACGAAGG
>JBKJJJ010000129.1:0-8278 GCA_046598045.1 Candidatus Eiseniibacteriota bacterium | reverse complement strand
CCCGTCCCGCCCGACCGCACGCCCTCTCACCGCCGCCCGATTGCGCCTGCTCGACGCCTGGTGGCGGGCGGCGAACTATCTCTCGGTCGGGCAGATCTACCTGCTCGACAACCCGCTGCTGCGCCGGCCGCTCACGCTCGCGCACGTCAAGCCGCGGCTGCTCGGCCACTGGGGCACCACGCCCGGGCTCAATTTCATCTACGCACACGCGAACCGGGCGATCGTCGATCACGACCTCGACCTGCTGTTCGTGTGCGGTCCGGGGCATGGCGGCCCGGGCGTCGTGGCGAACGTGTATCTCGAGGGCACGTACAGCGAGGTCTACCCGGAGATCTCGCGCGACGAGGCCGGGCTCACGCGGCTGATGCGCCAGTTCTCGTTCCCCGGCGGCATCCCGAGCCACGTCGCGCCCGAGACTCCGGGGTCGATCCACGAGGGCGGCGAGCTCGGGTACAGCCTCGCGCACGCCTACGGCGCGACGCTCGATCTGCCGGGACTGATCGCGCTCTGCGTGGTCGGCGACGGCGAGGCCGAGACCGGGCCGCTCGCCACGAGCTGGCACGCGAACAAGTTCGTGAATCCTGCGACCGACGGCGCGGTGCTGCCCGTGCTCCACTTGAACGGCGCGAAGATCGCCGGCCCCACGTTGCTTGCGCGCATCCCGCGCGACGAGCTCGACCAGTTGCTCAAGGGCTACGGGCATGACCCACTCTATGTCGAGGGCGACGACCCCGCGCTCATGCACCGCGCAATGGCGCGCGCCATGGATCGCGCGGTGGCGAAGATCCACGCGATCCAGGCGAAGGCGCGGCGCGGTGGGGCGGCGTGCGGCGCGGGCAAGGCGGTGCGCGCGCGCTGGCCGATGATCGTGCTGCGGAGCCCGAAGGGCTGGACCGGGCCGAAGATCGTCGAGGGCAACAAGGTCGAGGGCACGTTCCGCGCGCACCAGGTGCCGATCGCGGACATCCACGCGCAGCCGGAGCGGCTCGGCCTGCTCGAGAAGTGGCTCCGGAGCTACCGCGCCGAGGAACTGTTCGACACCGCGGGCACGCTCAAGCCCGAGCTCGCCGCGCTCGCGCCGGTGGGGGAGCGCCGCATGGGCGCCCAGCCGCGCGCGAACGGCGGGCGGATGCTGGTCGACCTCGCGCTGCCCAAGCTCGAGGACTACGCGGTCGACGTGCGCGCCCCGGGCGCGCTCGACGGCGAGGCGACGCGCATCCAGGGCGCGTACCTGCGCGACGTGCTGCGCGGGAATCGCAAGGCGCGGAACTTCCGGCTGTTCTCGCCGGACGAGACGAGCTCGAATCGCTGGAACCCCGTGTTCGAGGAGACCGATCGCCGCTGGCTGCTGCCCGGGCGCGCCGGCGACGAGGACCTCGCGCCCGACGGCCGCGTGTTCGAGATCCTGAGCGAGCACCTCTGCCAGGGCTGGCTCGAGGGCTACCTGCTGAGCGGGCGGCACGGGTTCTTCTCGTGCTACGAGGCGTTCATCCACATCGTCGACTCGATGTTCAACCAGCATGCGAAGTGGCTTAAGGTGTCACGCGGGCTCGAGTGGCGCGCGCCGATCGCGTCGCTCAACATCCTCCTGTCCTCGCACGTGTGGCGGCAGGACCACAACGGCTTCAGCCACCAGGACCCGGGCTTCCTCGACGTCGCGCTCAACAAGAAGGCCGAGGTGATCCGCATCTACCTGCCGCCTGACGCGAACACGCTGCTGTGCGTGACCGAGCACTGCCTCGAGAGCCGCGACTACGTCAACGTGGTCGTCGCCGGCAAGCAGCCCGAGCCGCAGTGGCTCGATCTCGCCGCGGCGCGCGCGCATTGCAAGGTGGGCGCGGGCACGTGGGCGTGGGCCTCGACCGCCGACGGCGATCGCCCCGACGTCGTACTCGGCTGCGCCGGCGACGTGCCGACGCTCGAGACGCTCGCCGCGGCCGACCTGCTGCGGCAGTTCCTGCCCGACCTGCGCGTGCGCGTGGTCAACGTGGTCGACCTGATGGCGCTCCAACCGGCATCCGAACACCCGCACGGGCTGACCGACGCGGCGTACGACGCGCTCTTCCCGCCACACTGTCCGACGATCTTCGCGTTTCACGGCTACCCGTGGCTGATCCATCGCCTGGCGTATCGGCGCGCGAACCATGGGAGATTGCACGTGCGCGGCTTCAAGGAGGAGGGGACGACCACGACGCCGTTCGACATGGTCGTCAAGAACGACCTCGACCGCTTCCACCTCGTGCTCGACGTGATCCATCACGTCCCGGGGCTGGCGTCGCGCGCCGCGTCGGTCGTGACCGAGATGCGCGCGCGCCGCCGCCGCCACGCCGAGTACATCGTGGCGCACGGCGAGGACCTGCCCGAGATTCGCAACTGGCGCTGGGGGACCGACCGATGAACGTGCTGGTGGTCAACTGTGGAAGCTCGTCGCTCAAGTTCCAGCTGGTCGTGACCGATCCCGATCGCATCGCTCGCGATGGCGACGAGCGCCGGGCCCAGGGCGTGATCGAGCGCATCGGCAGCGAGGCGCTGCTCACGTTCACGGCCGCGGGCCGCGAGCCGGAGCACCTCGCGACGCCGCTGCGCGACCATCGCGCCGCGCTCGATGCGGTGCTGCGCTGGTTGGTCGCCACCGACCATGGTCCGCCGATCCTGGGCGCGCTCGCCGAGGTCGATGCGGTCGGGCATCGCGTCGTGCACGGCGGCGAGAAACTCAAGCGCTCGGTGCTGCTCGATGACACGACGATCGCGCAGATCGAGGAGTGCAACGACCTCGCGCCGCTCCACAACCCGGCGAACGTGCTCGGCATCCGCGCGGCGCGCGCGACGTTCGGGCCAAAGGTGCCGCAGGTCGCGGTGTTCGACACCTCGTTCCACGCGACGATGCCCGAGACCTCGTTCCTGTATGCGATCCCGTATTCGTACTACGTGCGGCACCGCGTAAGGCGCTACGGCTTCCACGGCACGTCGCACCGCTACGTCGCGTACCGCTACCGCAAGCTCACCGGCAAGGCGCGCGAGGACACGAACCTGATCACGCTCCACCTCGGTAACGGCTGCTCGGCGTGCGCGATCAAGGGCGGGCAGTCGTTCGACACCTCGATGGGGCTGACGCCGCTCGAGGGCCTGGTGATGGGCACGCGCGCGGGGGATCTCGACGCGTCGATCCTGGAGTTTCTGCACCACAAGGAGGGCTTTACGCCTGGCGAGCTCGACTCGGTGCTCAACAAGCAATCCGGCCTGCTTGGCGTGTCGGGCATCACGAACGACATGCGCGACCTGCTCGCCGAGGAGAAGGAGCACAAAGACCGCCGCGCCACGCTCGCGATCGAGCTGTTCTGTGCGCGCGTGAAGAAGTACATCGGCGCCTACCTCGCGCGCATGAACGGCGCCGACGCGATCGTGTTCACCGGCGGCATCGGCGAGAACTCGGCCGAGATCCGCACGCGCGTGTGCGCGGAGATGGACGCGCTCGGCATCGAGCTCGACCCTTCGAAGAACGCCGCCACGGTCGACGGCCTCGAAGGGGACATCGCTTCTGCCGGGAGCCGCGTGCGCGTGTTCGTGCTGCCGACGAACGAGGAACTACTGATCGCGCGCGACACCATGCGCCGCGTGACCGGAGTCGAGCACCGGTACTGAGCAACCTGCCCCGGGGCAGCTCGAGTTCGCTAGGCGCGCGCCGTCGCGACCCACGCCTGCAGTGGCGACACGCACGGATCGTCGCCGAAGCGCTGGATCAACTCCTGCTCGATTGCGTCCACGAGCGGACCGAGCGGTGCGCCCCGCTCCTCGAGCGCGAGCCGGATCGGGTTGCCCTCGACCATGCCGGTCGCGAAGCTGCGCGCGGTCCCGGCGCGGGCCTCGCATTGGACGCGCTCGATCTTCACGTCCTTGAACCCGTTGGACACGAGCAGTGCGCGCAACGCGTCGGGATCCGTGAACCCGAACGGAACTCTATAAAACTGCGGCGGATCGTCGGGGAACATCGCGCCGGCCGTCTCGTGCCCGACGAGGCTGAACGGATTGAGCTCCATCGTGTCCCACACGTTGAGCGCGAGCAGCCCGCCGGGCTTGAGCACGCGCTCTGCCTCGCGCGCGAAACGGTCCTTCTCGGGCAGGAACATGAGCCCGAACTGCATGACCACGGCGTCGAACTCGCGATCCCCGAACGGCAACTCCTGCGCGTCCACGACGCGCCACTCGATGCCGGGCACGCCGACGAGGCGCGACTGCGCATGGTCGATCATCGCCTGGTTGAGGTCGGTCGCGACCAGGCGCACGCCGGCCGGCAGGCGCTCGCGCAGGTGGCGGGTGACGATGCCGGTGCCGCACGCCAGCTCGAGCACGGCGCCGCCCGCGGGCACGTCGATGCGCGCCGCGAGGTCGCGCGCATACGGCTCGAAGATCACCGGGCCGAGGTGCTGGTCGTACATCGCGGGGATGTTGCCCTTGAACTGCGCGGCCTGCTCGGTCATGGCGGGTCTCCGGATTGAGGACCGGGGGCATCGGGGATCTCTCAGGATCGTGCGGCGAGGATAGCACCGACCGCGCCGATCGCACGACCGCCCGTTCTTCGTTTACACTCCCCCCATGACCTTCCTCGCCGGTGAACCACCGGCCCGTTTCCGCATCGCCGCCGTCGATCCCGGCACCGGCGCGCGCGCCGGGACCCTGCTCACACGCCACGGGCCCGTCGAGACGCCGGTGTTCATGCCGGTGGGGACGCAGGCCACGGTCAAGACGCTCGAGCCGCGCGACCTCGAGGGCATGGACGCCTCGATCCTGCTGGTCAACACCTACCACCTCATGTTGCGGCCCGGCGCGAAGGCCGTGCGCGACCTCGGCGGGGTGCACGCGTTCATGGGATGGGATCGCGCGATCCTGTCGGACTCGGGCGGCTTCCAGGTGCTGTCACTGGCGAACCTGCGCAAGATCAAGGAGGAGGGCGTGAGCTTTCGCTCGCACCTCGACGGGTCGGCGCACGAGCTCTCGCCCGAGAGCGCGATCGAGATCCAGACGCTGCTCGGCGTCGACGTGATGATGTCGTTCGACGAGTGCCTGCAATACCCGGCGACCGAGGAGGAGGCGACGCTCTCGATGGAGCGCACCGTGCGCTGGGCGCGCCGCGGGCTCGAGCACCGGGCGAAGCTGGCGGAGGCCGGCGAGGCGGTCCCGGCGCTGTTCGGGATCGTCCAGGGAGGGGTCTATCCCCACCTCCGGGCCCGCTGCGCCGAGGCCCTCACCGCCGAACCGTTCGAGGGCTATTCGCTCGGGGGCCTTTGGGTCGGGGAGCCGGCAGCCGAATCGCATGCGCTGGTGGCGGGCGATACGGCCCTTCTCCCGGCGGACAAACCCCGCTATCTTATGGGAGTCGGCACGCCCCTGGACCTGCTGGAGGCGATTGCCCACGGCGTAGACATGTTCGACTGCGTCCTGCCGACTCGAAACGCCCGCAAGGGCACCGTCCTCACGTCCCGGGGCAAGTTGATCGTCAAGAATGCGGCCTACGCGAAGGACACCCGGCCGCTTGACCCGGACTGCGACTGCTACGCCTGCCACCGCTTCAGCCGCGCCTACATTCGGCATCTCTTCGCCGCGGGGGAAATCCTCGGCATGCGGCTCGCGAGCCTGCATGCGGTCACGTTCATGGTGCGGACCATGCGCCAGGCACGTCAGGCGATCGTCGAGGGTCGTTACGACGCCTTCCATCGGGCGTTCCGGGAACGTTACATGAGCGGCGAGGGCCTCGTGTCCGCCGTCAGGGAGACCGCATGAATCGCTTCATCCACCGCCGCGCCGCGTCCGTCACGTTGTTCGCCAGCACGCTCGTCCTCGCCGCCTCGCCCGTCGGGGCGCAAGCGCCGGGCGGGGCCGCCGTGCCGGCCGGGCCGCTCGTGATGGTCGCGCAGTTCGCGCCCTTCCTGCTGGTGTTCGCGATCATGTACTTCATGATGATCCGCCCGCAGCAGCAGAAGGCCGCCGAGCTCGCGAAGCTGCAGTCCGCGCTCGCCAAGGGCGACCGCGTCCTGACCCAGGCCGGGATCTTCGGCACCGTGGTGGGCGTCGACGAGGACAAGGTCGTGTTGCGCGTGGATGACAACGTCAAGCTCGAGTTCCAGCGCTCGACCATCGTCGGCGTCGCCGGCGAAGCCAAGAAGTAGGCGCCGGTGCCGGTCCTTCCGCTGCGCATCTACGGAGACCCGGTCCTGCGCGCGAAAGCCAGGACCGTGGCCGAGGTCGGCGCGACCTTCCGCCCGTTCGTGCTCGACCTGTTCGACACCATGATGGCCGAGGACGGCGTGGGCCTCGCGGCGCCGCAGGTCGGCGTGTCCGAGCGCGTGCTCGTGCTCGCGGTGCCGATCAAGCGGCACCAGCGCGTGGACATGACGCTGGTCAATCCCGAGATCGTCACCGCGAACGGCTGGGAGCTGGGCGAGGAGGGCTGCCTCTCGGTGCCCGGCGTGTACGACGAGGTCAAGCGCGCCTACGAGATCGAGATCAAGGCGCTCGACGAGACCGGCAAGCCGATCGAGCTCAAGGCCGAGGGTTACCTCGCGCGCGCGATCCAGCACGAGATCGACCATCTCAACGGCGTGCTGTTCGTCGACCGGTTCGGCATGTTGCAGAAGCAGCTCCATCGCAAGGAGCTCAAGGCTCTGGAGCAGGGCAAACTCCCCGGGCGCGGCCCGGGCCATGACGGCCCGGCACTCTAGGCGATGAAGATCATCTTCTTCGGGACGCCCGCGTTCGCCGTGCCCGCCCTCGAGGCGGTCGCCGCGCGCTTCGACGTCGCGCTCGCGATCGCGCAGCCGGATCGGCCGAAGGGCCGCGGCCGCGCGCTCGCCGCACCGCCGGTGAAGACCAGCGCGCTGGCGCACGGCATCGGCTGCCTGCAGGTGGAGTCGCCGAATCACCCCGCGACGCTGTCCGCGCTGGCCGCGCTGCGGGCCGACCTGTTCGTGGTCGTGGCCTACGGCGCGATCCTCTCGCCCGAGCTGCTGGAGGCCCCGCGCCTGGGTTGCATCAACCTGCATGCGTCGTTGTTGCCGCAGTTCCGCGGCGCATCGCCGATCCAGGCCGCGATCCTCGCCGGCAAGCACGAGACCGGCGCGAGCACGATGTGGATGGACGAGGGCCTCGACACCGGGGACGTGATCCTCTCGCGCGCGCTCGCGATCAAACCCGACGAGACCGCCGGGGAGTTGTCGGTGCGGCTCGCCATTGATGGCGCCGCTCTGCTGGTCGAGACGCTCGACGCGGTCGCCGGCGGCGCCGCGCCGCGCACGCCGCAGGAGCACGCGCACGCGACGTTGACGAAGAAGATCAGGAAGTCGGACGGTTTCCTCGACTTCGCGCAGCCCGCGCCCGCGCTGCACGACCGCGCGCGCGCGATGACGCCGTGGCCCGGCGCGACCGCCTGGTTCGAGGGCGAGCCGGTGCGCTTCACCCGCACGCGCGTGCTTCCCGCCGCGGCGGCGATCGCGCCCGCCGCGCCCGGGACCATCCTCGGCCCCGGCCCGTCGGGCGGGATCGTCGTCGAATGCGCGACCGGCGCGCTCGAAGTGCTGCGGCTCACCGCCGCCGGCAAACCGGACATGGAAGCGCAGGCCTGGTGGCGCGGCCTGCGTATCAGCGATGGAGTTGCGCCACGCTTCACCACCCCGCGCTCGGAGCAGGAGGCGTCATGATCAAGAAGACTCGAGGTGCCTCCGGCCCCAGCGTGCTGCCGCGCGCGGCGCAGGACGAAAAGTCGAAGTCCCCGCGTGGAACCAAGCGCACGTTCGACAAGCCGGAGAGGTCGGGCCCGCGCGCCGGCTCCGGGCCTCGTACGGGTTCTGGGCCGCGTTCGAGTGCCGGGCCCCGCACCGGCTCCGGGCCTCGTTCAAGCTCTGGGCCTCGCACCGCCTCCGGTCCGCGTCGCGAGGGCGGGTACACGCGTTCGGATACCCCGCGTTCGAGCAGCGGTCCGCGGACCAGCTCCGGCCCGCGCACCAGTTCGGGCCCGCGCACCAGCTCGGGCCCTCGTACCAGTTCGGGTCCGCGTACCAGCTCCGGCCCGCGCACCAGTTCGGGCCCTCGTCGCGAAGGCGGCTACACGCGTTCGGACAGCCCGCGTTCGAGTAGCGGTCCGCGGACGAGCTCCGGCCCGCGCACCGGCTCCGGTCCTCGTACCGGCTCCGGTCCTCGTACCAGCTCCGGTCCGCGTACGAGCTCGGGTCCACGTTCGAGCGCCGGCCCACGTCGCGAAGGCGGCTTCAAGCGCGAGGGGTCGTTC
>JBKJJJ010000124.1:0-2897 GCA_046598045.1 Candidatus Eiseniibacteriota bacterium | reverse complement strand
GAGCTCCATGTCGTCGACGAACTCGGGCTCGCCTCGGCCGCGAAGGAGGCGGTCGCGTTCGCCGTGCTCGCCTACGAGACGATGCAGCATCGCGTGGGCAGCCTGCCCGGCGTGACCGGCGCGTCGCGGCCCTTGATCCTGGGCTCGGTCACCGGCGAGCCGCCGTGGCCCGAGCGCGGACGAGGGCGGCGATGAGACTTCTCCTGGTGCTCGCCACGCTCGTGCTTGCGCTCGGCGGAAATGCGCGCGCCGACGCCCCGCCCGCGCCGACCCCGCTCCCGGGCGCGCCCGCCGCGGCCGCCAGGCGCCACGACTGGCTCGACGTCGGCGTCGCGATCGACCAGGCCGAGATCACGCTCCTGCCCGAGGCCGACGTCGCCGTGCGAGGCGTGGCCGAACTCGCGAGCGCGGGCGGCGGCACGTCGATCGGGGTGCGCCTCGCGAGCGGACGCATGCTGGTCACGCTGCGCGACGCCACCGGGCTCTCGACCTCGCAGGCGTGGGTCGCGGACGACACCGTGATCGTGGGCGGTCCCGACAGCCCCGCGATCCGGGTCGGCGCAAAGCGCTATCGCGGCGGCGCGAAGGTGTTCGTCAATCCGCGCGGGAAGCTCACGTGCGCGAATCGCGTCGGGCTCGAGGACTACCTGCGCGGAGTCCTGCCGCACGAGCTTGGCCGGCTCGAGCCCGCGACGCTCGAGGCGGGCAAGGCGCAGGCCGTCGCCGCGCGCACGTACACGCTGTCGTACGTCGGGCGCCGCGCGGACGAGGGCTTCGATCTCTACGACTCGGTCGAGGACCAGGTCTACGGCGGCACCGTGAGCGAGTCGGTCGTCACCGACCAGGCCGTGCGCGAGACCGAGGGCGTGGTCGCGCTCTCCAAGGGCTCCTACATCCGCGCGAACTACTACTCGACCTGCGGCGGCGCGACCGCGAACGTCGAGGACATCTGGCCCGACCCCGCGTTCCCGTGGCTGCGCCAGGTCGCCGACACGCCGGCCGGCGCGACGTCACTCGCGGGCGCGTGGTGCAAGGGTTCGCCGCACTTCCGCTGGGTCGAGCGCTACGGCGCGGCCGAGGCGCTCGCGAACCTGAACCAGTTCGGCCCCGGCCAGAGCGGCCAGAGTCCCCCCCCGGGCGGCTGGCGCACGCTCAAGGACATCCACATCGCGTCGCGCTCGCCGTCGGGACGCGTGCGCGAGCTGATCTTTACGACCGGCCAGGGCGACGTGTCGGTGCTCGCGGACAAGACGCGCTGGGTGTTGAGGCGCCCGAAGTCCGCGGGCGGGGGCATCCTGCGCTCGAGCCTGTTCAAGGTCGCGGTCACGAAGGACAAGCAGGGCCGCGTGCTCGAGGTCATCGTCTCGGGCGGGGGCAATGGGCACGGCGCGGGCATGTGCCAGGTCGGCGCGCTCGCGCAGGCGCGCGCCGGGCGCGGCTTCGAGGAGATCCTGCGCTCGTACTACACCGGCATCGAACTCGTCCGGTTGTGAGCGCCGCGCAACTCCCGCCGCTCGAGCCGCTGCTCGAGGTGCATCGCCGCCTCGCGGATGCGGGGATCGCGCACGCGCTCGGCGCGAGCGCGCTGCTCCATACGCTCGGGCTCGAGGACCACGTCGGCGACTGGGACCTCAACACCGACGCCGAACATGACGCGCTCCGCCCGCTGTTCCAAGATCTCGACGCGGTGCATTTCGGCTCTTCGGGCATCCACGCTGATTCCAAGATCCAGCTCTATGGCGCGCACGTCGAGGTGATCGTCCGCATGGCGATCATCGCGGAGGGCCGTATCGTGCGCATCCCGACGCTGCCGCGCGGCGAATGGCAGGGCGTGCCCGTCGGCAGCCCCGAGGCGTGGGCGGTGAGCTACGCGCTGCTCGGGCGTGTCGAAAAGTCCGAGCGATTGCTTCGGCACTTGGCGGAAGGCGGGGCGAGGCGCGAGGACGTGGCGCGCATGCTCGAGGAGCCGCTGCCGCACGCGCTCGCGGCGCGGCTCGCGGCGCTGCCCGTGCGCGACGCGGGCTAGGGGCGGTCCGCGCGCGGCTCGCCCACGATCGGGCGGCGCGCGAGCACGAGGCGGTTGCCGCTGCCTTGCTCGAATGCTCCGGCCATGAGCAGGGCGAGGTCGATCCGGTAGATCAGCTCGGGCAGGCGATTCAGGGGGCGAAATACGCCCAGGTCGCTGTTCATCAGGTGATGCGTCGGGCGGTCGGCGTGGACCGCGAGTCCGCGCGCGATCAGCGCGGTCTCGTAAAGTTCGCGCCCACGGCTCCTGTTGTGGACCGCCTCGCCGCTCGGCGTCGCGCTCGGAAAGTACTCGGTGAACACGAACCACCCACCCGGCTTGACCGCGTCGGCGAGGTTCGTCATCGCGGCGTCCCACGCGGCGTCGTCGACGATGTGGAAGAGCACGTCGAAGCACGACACGAGGTCGTACTGGCGATCGGGCCGCCAGGTCGAGAGGTCGCCGACCTGGAAGCGCGCCTCCGGGAAGCGCGCGCCGAGCCGCTCGACCGCAACGTCCGTCAGGTCGACCCCGGTGACGTGCCCTCCGCGCTCGAGATAGTGCTCGACGAAATAGCCGCTCCCGCAGCCGGCGTCGAGCACCTCGCGCCCCGCGACCGGGACCCGGTGCTTCGCGAGCACCTGGTCCAGGACGAAGCCGCGCAACCGATAGCAGCGCTCGTTGTAGGCCGCCGACATGCCCGGGTGCCCGGTGCCCTTGAGGTCGAAATTGCGGGACAGGGTTTCCTGCCAGAACTGGCGGGCGTCGAAGTTCGGGTCGCTCGGGGACATGGCCGGAGTGTAGCGGATGGAGCGTTCGGATGGCGCACAAACGCCTGTACACGAACCTGCCGTACAGCTAGGCTCGGTGGGCCTTTTGATGCATTGATAGC
>JBKJJJ010000030.1:0-4462 GCA_046598045.1 Candidatus Eiseniibacteriota bacterium | reverse complement strand
CGCGCGCGCGCCGCGACGCCGCGGCGAACGGGCTCGCCGGCCGCATCGCCGGCGTGCGCGCCGCGCGCCTGCTCGCTGCGCTCCTCGGCGCGCAGGCGGCCGCCGGGCGGCGCGGCGGCGGCGAGCGCCTCGCTCACGCCCGATGGCAACGGCGCGTCGCCGGGGCCGACGCCGCGGCGGCCCATGGCGTCGAGCACCATCTTCGAGCCCAGGTTCATGCGCATCGACGTGAAGTCGAGCGTGTCGAGCGGCACGCCCGGCAGGAGCAGGAAGTCCTCCTCGGGGTCGAAGTGGTCCTTGATCGCGCCGAACACCTGCTTCCAGTCGGTCACGTCCACGTCCTGGTCGACCAGCACGACGCACTTCGTGAGCGAGAGCTGCCCGGTGCCGAGCAGTCCGAGCGCGGCGCGCATGCCCTCCTTCGCGTAACGCTCCTCGACCGAGACCGCGAGCAGGTTGTGGAAGCCGGCCTCGAAGAACGCGTGCACCGCGCGCACCTCCTTGTGGATCACCCGCACCAGCGGGCCCATCATCGCGCCCACGCCCTCGCCGATCGCCTTGTCCTCCTGCGGCGGCTTGCCGACGAACGACGCGTAAAAGACCGCGTCCCTGCGGCGCGTGATCGCCTTGACGTGGAACACCGGGAATGGCGCGGCGTGCGAGTAGTGCCCGAAATGGTCGCCGAACGGGCCCTCCATGCGGCGCTCACGCGGCGGCACGATGCCCTCGAGCACGATCTCGGCCTCGGCCGGGACCCACGCCCCGTCGACCGTGGTCGCGCGCGCGAGCGGCGTCGGCGCGCCGCGCAGGAACGCGGCGAACGCGAGCTCGTCGATGCCCTCGGGCAGCGGCGCGACCGCCGACAGCATGAGGCACGGGTCGGCGCCGAGCGACACGGTCGCGGGCAGCGCCTCGCCGCGCTTCTCGGCCTCGTGATAGTGGAAGCCGCCGCCCTTCTGGATCTGCCAGTGCATGCCGGTGGTCCTGGAGTCGTACTGGTGGAGGCGATAGAGCCCGAGGTTCCGCCCGCCGGTGACGGGGTCGTTCGTCAGCACCATCGGCCAGGTGAAGAAGCGTCCGCCGTCGCCGGGCCAACAGCGCAGCACCGGCAGGCGATCGAGGTCGAGCGGCTCCTTGACGGCCTGCGACGCGCCCGAGCCGGAGCCGCGCTTGGTGACGCGCGCTTGGAGAGCCCGCGCGATCGTCGCGCGCGAAGCCCACAGCGCGCCCGCGGTGGGCGGCTTCATGCGCTCGACGAATGCGACCAGCTCCTCGCCGACGGCCTCGGGCTCGCGGCCGAGCGCGCGCTCGATGCGCGCGCGGGTGGCGAGCGCGTTCATCGCGAGCGGGATCGTCGAGCCCTTGACGTTGGTGAACAGCAGCGCCGGCTTGCCCTCGCGCACGGCGCGTTGGGCGATCTCGCCGGCTTCGTACTCGGGGTCGACGGGCGCGCTGACGACGTGCAGGTCGCCGGCCTTCTTGAGCGCCTTGAGGAACGAGCCGAGATTCCGGAACGTCCCGCTCACTCGAGGTCCTCCTCGCGCCAGCCGCCCGGCACATCGATGCCGACGAGGCGCAGCAGCTTGTTCGTGGTCGCTCCCACCAGCTCGTCGATCGACTTCGGGTTGCCGTAGAACGGCGGCGACAGGGGAAAGATGATCGCGCCCGCGAGCGACAGCTTGTGCAGCGCATCGAGCACGATCGTCGACAGCGGCGTCTCGCGAATGCCCACGATCAGCGGCATGCGCTCCTTGAGCGCGACCTGGGCCGCGCGCGTGATCAGCGTGTCGCCGATGCCGGCCGCGATCTTGCCCACGGTCGAAGCGCTCGCGGGCAGGATCAGGCAGGCGTCGTGGCGGATCGAGCCCGAGGCGAACGGCGCCGACAGGTCGTGATCGGGGAAGGTGGCGGTGACGTGGGGCGCGAGGTCCTGCTCGGAGAGGCCGCACTCGGTCTGCAGCACCATCTTCGCCCACTTGCTCATGACCAGGTGCTTCTCGCCGGGGAACTTGCGCAAGAAGTCGACGCCGTAGATCGCGCCCGACGCGCCGGTCATGCCCACCACCACGCGCTTCGCGGGCGTGGTCATCGCGGCAGCCCCTGGCCGGCGAGCACGACCGCCAGCACCGCGAACCCGAGCCCGGCGTTGATGCGGAAGAACGCGAGGTCGACGTTCTCCGCCGCCTTCTGCTGCCACGCCAGTCCGGCGCCCACGAGCGCGAGTGCGCCCACGACCCACGGCGACGGCCAGCGCGTGAGCGCCCACAGCGTGAGCGCGGCGAACGCGAGCGAGTGGCAGGCGAGCGAGACCCACAGCGCGCGCGCGTTGCCGAGGGCCGCCGGCAGGGAGCGGATGCCCGCCGCGCGATCGAACTCCCGGTCGAGCGTGGCATAGATGATGTCGAAGCCCGCGACCCAGCCGAGGGTAAAGAGCGCGAGCGGCCCCGCGTCGGCGAATGCGCGCGCGAGGTCGGGCTTGAGTGCGAGGTAGCCGCCGAGCGGCGAGAGCGCGAGCGCCGCGCCGACGCCGAAGTGGCACAGCGGCGTGACCCGCTTGAGCAGGGGATAGACCGCGAACACAACGAGAGGAATCGGCGAGAGCATGAGGCACAGCGGATTGAGCCGCCACGCCGCGAACGCGTACGCGGCTGCGCCGACGAGCGCGACGCCCCAGCCCTCGGCGATCTTCATCACGCCCGAGGGCAGCTCGCGCGACCTCGTGCGCGGGTTCTGGGCGTCGATCGCGCGGTCGAGCAGGCGGTTGAGCGCGAGCGCCGCGGTCCGCGCCCCCGTGCCGGCGAGCGCGATCCAGCCGAGCGCGGACAGCGCAAAGCCGCCGGGCGCCGCGAGCAACGCTCCCGCGAGGATCAGCGGCAGCGAGAACAGCGCGTGCTCGATCTTGACGAAGCGGGCGTAGGTGCGCGCGCGGTCGACGAGCGAGGGGACCGCGGGGCGGGCGAGCGTGCTCATTGGCCGCAGGTTAGCAAGCGCGCCGCGGGCTGTCGAGGGCGGCCCGCCGCAAGGCCCGCCTCGCCGCCCGCACGGTCGGCGCGACAGATGGAGGTTGACGCCGGGGGCTCGGGCGGGGTTCGCTACCTCGCTGTGCCGCGCCGGCGAGCAGGGCGCAGACCGCAATCCCGGAGGCAGGTCCCGATGGCGCTGATCCCCGACACCGACGTGCGCGCGATTCGCGGCGACCTCGTCTATTGCATCGAGGATCCCGCGGTCGTCGGCGCCGGGCGTGCGCTCGTGCACGTGCCGGACGGGCTCGTCGTCCTGCGGCGTGGTGCCATCGCTGCGGTCGGCGCGGCCGCGGAGCTGCTGGGCACGCTGCCTCCCGGGACCGCGGTCGCGCACTATCCGGGCTGCCTCATCGCCCCGGGCTTCGTCGATGCGCACGTGCACTACGCGCAGACGCAGATGATCGCGACCTACGGCGCGCAATTGCTCGAGTGGCTCAATAAGACAACCTACCCGGCCGAGCAGGCGTTCGCCGATCGTGCGCACGCCGACGACGTCGCGCGCGCGTTCGTCGCCGAGCTGCTGCGCAACGGCACGACCAGCGCGCTGGTGTTCTGCGCGACCTACCCCGCGTCGGTGGACGCGCTGTTCGAAGCCGCGGCGCGGGAGAACCTGCGCCTGATCGCCGGCAAGACCTGGATGGACAGGAACGCGCCCGCGCCTTTGCTCGACACGGCGCAGAGCGCGTACGACGACTCGCAGGCGCTGATCGAACGCTGGCACGGCAAGGGCCGCGCGCTCTACGCGATCACGCCGCGGTTCGCGCCCACCAGCACGCCCGCGCAGCTCGAGGCCGCGGGCGCACTGCGCCGCGCGCACCCGGACACGTGGATGCACAGCCACGTCTCCGAGAACCCGGTGGAGGTGGCGTGGGTCGCGGAGCTGTTCCCCGAGCGCACGGGCTATCTCGACGTGTACGACCACTACGGGCTGCTCGGCCGCCGCTCCGTGCTGGCGCACGGCATTTACCTGAAGGAGCCCGAGCTCGCGCGCTGCCACGCGAGCGGCACCGCGCTCGCGCACTGCCCGACCTCGAACCTGTTCCTGGGCAGCGGGCTGTTCGACCTCGCGGTCGCGCGCGACCCCCGGCGCCCGGTCCAGGTCGGGCTCGGGACGGACGTGGGAGCGGGGACGAGCTTCTCCCTGCTGCGCACGCTGGATGAGGCGTGCAAGGTCGCGCAGCTCAAGGGCCGGCCGCTCGACCCGGTGCTCGGCTTCTATCTCGCGACGCTCGGCGGCGCGCGCGCACTCGACCTGGGCGATCGCGTGGGCTCGCTCCAGGTGGGCCACGAGGCCGACCTGGTCGTGCTCGACCCGCGCGCCACGCCGCTGCTCGCGTTGCGCACGAGCCGCGCGCAGTCGATCGCAGACGTGCTGTTCGCATTGATCACGCTGGGAGACGATCGCGCCGTGCGCGCGACCTGGGTGGCCGGACGTCTCG
>JBKJJJ010000071.1:0-5020 GCA_046598045.1 Candidatus Eiseniibacteriota bacterium | reverse complement strand
AAGCGCGACCCCTCGCTCTCCCGCGCCGAGGCGATCCGGAGCGCGATCGACCGGCTGGAGTACGACCGGACGCGCTGAACCATCGTGTGCGGGGGGATCTGTCCACGGACATCCTGCAAGCGATCGGGAACACCTCGATCGTAAAACTGCGCAAGGTCGTGCCGCCCGGGTGCGCGGACATCTTCGTGAAGCTCGAGTGGGAGAACCCGACCGGCAGCGTCAAGGACCGGATGGCGCACGCCGTGATCGCGCGCGCGGAGGAAGACGGCCGTCTCAAGCCCGGCGACACGGTGATCGAATACACCGGCGGCAGCACGGGCGCTTCCCTCGCGCTGGTGTGCGCGGCGAAGGGCTACCGGATAAGGATCGTGAGCTCCGACGCGTTCAGCAAGGAGAAGCTCGACCAGATGGCCGCCCTCGGTGCGGAGGTGACGCTCGTCCCGAGCGAAGGCGGCCTCACCACGAGGAAGCTGATCCTCGACATGATCGCGGTCGCGCGCGGGATGAGCCAGGAGCCGCACACCTACTGGACGGACCAACTCAACAACCAGGACAGTATCGCGGGCTACTTCCCGCTCGGCGAGGAGATCTGGAGCCAGACCAACGGCGCGGTCGACGCGTTCGTCCACTGCGTCGGCACGGGCGCAACTTCGCGCGGCGTCGCCACGGTGCTCAAGCGGCACAAGCCCGCGGTTCGGCTCGTGGTCGTCGAGCCGGGCGAGTCGGCGGTCCTGTCGGGCGGGCAGCCCGGGCCGCACAAGATCGAGGGGGTCGGGATCGGGTATACGCCGCCCCTGTTCGATGCCTATTTCGTCGACGAGATCGTGTCCGTCGCGACCGAGGAGGCGAAGGCGATGGCGCGGCGCCTCGCGCGCGAGGAGGCGCTGTTCGCGGGCACGTCGTCGGGGGCGAACGTCGTCGCGTCGATCCAGGTCGCGGAGAAGCTCGGGCCGGGGGCCACGGTGGTGACACTGATGGGCGACTCGGGGCTCAAGTATCTCAACACCGACGTGTACAGGAAGTCGTGACGCGGCCGCATTCACCCCACACCCACAAAGGAGCCAATCCCATGAACCGATTTCTGCTTGCCGTCGCGCTGACCGTGCTCGCCGCGGGACCGGCTTTCGCCGCGGATGCGCGGACCGAGGTGATGGCGACCGTGAACCAGTTTCTCAATGGCTTCAATAAGGGCGACACGAAGGCCGCGATTGCGGCGTGCACCGACGAGATGTCGATCCTCGATGAGTTCGCGCCGTTCGAGTGGCACGGCGCGGGCGCCCTGGCGACCTGGCTCAGTGCCTACGAAGCGGACGCGAAGAAGAACGGGATCACTGACGGCTTCGTCACGTTCGGCAAGCCCCGTCATGTCGACATCGACGGGGACCGGGCGTACGTCGTCCTCCCAGCGAACTACATGTACAAGCGCAACGGGAAGCCGGTGAAGGAGATCGGTTCGACGCTCACGGCGGCGCTCGTGAAGGGCGACGCCGGCTGGCGCATCTCCGGATGGGCGTGGGGAAAGCGCTAGCTAGCTCCGGGCCCGCGCCTGGCGTCGTTGCCAATCGACCAGGAACGCGAGCGTGAGGCGCTCGTCCGCGTCCAGGCCCGTCGCGCGCTGCTTGCGGCCTGCCAACCTGGCGAGCACCTTGTGCAACTCGCCGCGTTCGAAGGATTCCATCACGCCGGGGTGGATGTAGCACTTGCGGCACACGGCCGGTGTGTTGCCAAGGTGGCTCGCCACGCCCTTGACGACCTCGATCAGCGCGGCCTTCGTGGGCTCGGCGTCGCCTCCGAGCGCGCGCAGGGCGGAGAGGGCACGGACTGTCCCGGCCCACGTGCGAAACACCTTCGCGGTCAGCTCGGCGCCGGCACGCTCCCTCAGGTAGGCGTTCACGTCCGCCGAATCGATCGACTGCGGCTGACCCGCGTCGTCCAGGTACTGGAACAGTTCGTAGCCCGGGATGTCCTGGCAGGCCTTGACGATGCGGGCGAGCCGGCGGTCGACGACCTTGAGCGAGTGATGCTTGCCGCTCTTGCCGCGAAACTGGAACTGGAACGAGCTCCCCGAGAACTGCACGTGGCGATCGCGCAGCGTGGTCAGGCCGAAGGATTGATTGTTGCGCGCGTACTCCTCGTTGCCGACGCGCATCATCGTGAGCTCGAGCAGTTGCACGACCGTGGCGAGCACCTTCTCGCGCGGCAGCCCGGGGAGTGCCAGGTCCTTCTGCACGCGCTTGCGAATCCCCGGCAGCGCCTGGCCGAACACCGCGAGCTGGCCGTACTTGGTCTCGTCGCGCACCTCGCGCCAGCGGGAGTGATAGCGATACTGCTTCCGTCCGCGCGCGTCGCGCCCCATGGCCTGGATGTGCCCGAGGGGCGACGGGCAGATCCATACGTCGGTCCACGCCGGCGGGACGGCGAGCGCCCGGACACGCTTCAATTCGGCCGCATCGCGCAGCGGCTTGCCGTCCGGCAGCAAGTACCGAAAGCCGTCGCCCTTGCGCAGTCGTCGAATGCCCGGCGCGAGATGCGCGACATTGACGTAGCGCAGGCCCGCGCTCTTCGCTGCATCGAGCGCCTCGGGAGCGATCGTCGAAGTCTGCGGCGCGGCTTGCTCTCGTGCCTCGCGTTTCATGGCTGGCCTCCCTGGCGGTCGTCGATTCGCCGCCTGCGCCTCAGGGAGAACGTAGCAGAGACGCCAGCCTCCGGTTAGACTGGCCCGCCATGGTCCTTCCATCACCCGGAGGCAATCCCGCATGAATGCCGGTAGAATCGCTGGCTTGGTCATCCTCGCGATGCTCGCGGCGGCAGCAGCCCGCGCCGATGAAGTCGTTGTCGTGAGCGACGTGCTCGGACCCGAGGGGCCGCTCTACATCGACGGCAATCTCTACTACGTGGCATGGACCTCCGGCACGCTTTCGAAGTGGGACGGCAAGACGACCACCGTGCTCAACCGCTTGACAGGCTGCAGCCACAACGGGCTCGCGCTCACGAAGCACCGGACCTTCCTCGTGGCGTGCACCGAGGCGCACGGCGCGGTCCTCGAGCTCGACATGACGGGCAAGCAGTTGCGCCGCTGGGACGCCGACGACAAGGGGAACAAGTTCGAGGGCGGCATCAATGACGTCGTGGTCACGGCCGGCGACGGCGCCTACGCCACGGTGTTCGGCCCCTACGAAGGCTTGCCGACGGCCGTCGCCGGCAAGATCGTCTATCTCGCGCCCGGCGCGCGGCGCTGGGTCGAGGTGGCGAACGATCTCAACTACGCGAATGGCATCGGCATCTCGCCGGACCAGAAGACGCTCTACGTCAGCGAGACCGTCGGCAACTGCCTGCTGAAGTTCACGGTCAACGGCGACGGTTCGCTGAGCCACCGCTCGAACTTCGCGCTGCTCAACCTGCTGACCCCGAACAAGAACGATTCGTGGTGGCTCGGGCCCGACAGCATGAAGCTCGACAGCAAGGGCAACCTCTACGTCGCCCAGTGGTTCGGCGGGAAGATCCTGAAGCTCTCGCCGGACGGCAAGCTGCTGCATGTGTTCCCGATCGCGGCGGGGGACGGCACGACCAACGTGGCGTTCGGGCCCGGGGAGAAGGATCTGTACGTCACCGTCGTCAAGGATCCGAACGACCCACAGGCGAAGGGCTTCGTGGTGAAGATTCCGAACGTCGAAGAGGAACATCCATGACCGTCGTCGACTGGCTGCTCGACTCGGACCCGTCGATCCGCTGGCAGGTGATGAAGGACCTCACCGATGCCCCGGCGGACGAGGTCGCGGCCGAGCGGGCAAGGGTCGCCCGCGAGGGTGTGGGCGCGCAGTTGCTCGCGCTCCAGGCGGCGGACGGCCGCTGGGGCGGCGCGGCGTGGAACCGAGGGTGGAACTCGACCATGCACGTCCTGTGGCTGCTTCGCCACCTCGGTCTCGACCCCGCGAGCGCGGAGGCCCGCCGCGCGGTGGGCCTCGTCCGCGACCATGTGACGTGGCGCGGTTGCGGTCCGCCGGAGTGCGACGGCAACGCGTTCTTCGCCGGCGAGGTGGAGCCCTGCATCAACGGGCAGGTGGCGGCGGCCGGCGCGTACTTCGGCCAGGATGTCGAGCGCCTCGTCCACCGGTTGCTCGGCGAGCAGCTCTCCGACGGCGGCTGGAACTGCGAGAGGGAGAACGGCTCGACGCGCTCGTCGTTCAACACGACGATCTGCGTGCTGGAGGCGCTGCTCGAACACGAACGGGCGGGCGGAGCGACCCCGGACGTAACCACGGCGCGTCTCCGAGGGCAGGAATACCTTCTCGAGCGCCGGCTCCTGCGGCGGCTATCGACCGGGGAGATCATCGGGCGGGATCGCAAGAGCGGCGCCGCGTGGACTCGCTTCGCCTTCCCGGGGTGGTGGCACTACGACGTGCTGCGGGGGCTCGAGTACCTGCGCAGCGCCGGCGTCCCGCCCGACGATCGGGTGGCCGAGGCGATCGAGCTGGTCGCTTTGAAGCGCGACGCCGACGGGCGCTGGCCGCTCGAGACGACGTATCCCGGCGTGATGCCGGTCGAGATCGACGAGGGCGAGGGCCGAGCGAGCCGGTGGAACACGCTGCGCGCGTTGCGGGTGCTGCGGCACTTTGAGGTGTAACGCCGCTTGGCGGGATCGCACCAGGAGGGGACCGTGGAACCTGAAAGCCCGACCGTTTCCGTGGAGCAAGCCGAACCGCGCGCGTTTGCCGCGATTCGCGCGCAGGTGCCGATCGCTCGCGTGCCGGCGGTGTTCGGCCAGTACCTGGACCAGGTCTACGCCGCTGGTCGCGCCGGCGCGGTCCAGCTGGACGGCCAGAATATCTTCGTCTATCGCGACGGCGCACGGCCGGGCGATGACGCCGAGGTGGAATTCGGTGTCGGCATCAAGGCGCCATTCGTGGTAACGGGCGCGGTGGTGCCCTCGGAGCTTCCGAGCGGCGAGGCCGCGCACTGCACGCACTGGGGCGACTATTCGAAACTTGGCAACGCTCACGATGCCGTGATCGCGTGGTGC
>JBKJJJ010000149.1:0-4584 GCA_046598045.1 Candidatus Eiseniibacteriota bacterium | reverse complement strand
ACGCCGTTGTTCGTCGGGCTCTACGGGCTCCTGCTCTCGAGCGGCAAGGGCATCGTGTGGTTCGCGCCGCTGGTCGTGCTGGTGCCGATCGCGGCGCCCGCCGCAGTGCGCCGACTGGGCGCGGTGGCGTGGGCGCTGATCGCCGCGTGCGGCGTCATGCTGCTGGTCTACGCATCGTTCGAGCACTGGGCGGGGGACGGCTCGTGGGGTCCGCGCTACCTGGTCCCGCTCGTGCCGCTCGCGCTCCTGCTCGTGGCCGCGGGACACGCCCAGGAGCCGTGGGGCGGGCGCGGCCGGCGCGTGGTCGTGGGCGCGCTCGCGGCGGCCGGGCTGCTGGTCACGCTCGGCGGGGTGGCCGTGTACTTCGGCGCGCAGATGCGCGAGGCGGGCGACTACCCGTACACCCGCGCGCTCGACGACCCGTCGTTCATGGCCGAGAGCCATTTCAATCCCTGGCGCTCGCCGATCGCGGCGCACTGGCGCATGGCGCGGCGCAACAGCGCGTTGTTCGTCACCGGCAGGTCGCCGCGCCTGACGCCGCTGGCCGCGCCCGAAGCGGCGCCCGGCGAGCCGGGGAAGGGCATCTCGAGCGTCGAGGGCGAGCGGCTCGCGGTGCCCCGGGCCGAAGTCCAGGGCCTGACCCACGCGCTCGACTTCTGGTGGGCGTACGCGATCGCGGCGGGGCTCGCGCGCCTGCCGGTGCTCGCGCTCGCCCTGGCGCTGCTGCTCGCGTTCGTGTTCCAGGCGGCGCACGCGTGGGCGGGGGTGCGCCGCCTCGGCGTCCAGCCGCTGCCGCAGGCGCCCGACACGTGGATGGCCTGACGTGCCCCGCGCTTCGATGGATCGCTCCGTGTGGACGATCGTGCTCAACTGGAATGGCAAGAACGACACGGCGCAGTGCCTGGAGTCGCTGCGCGCCGTGCGCGTGCCCGAGGGCGTCGCGTGGACGCGCCTGGTGGTCGACAACGGCTCGACCGACGGCAGCCTCGCCGCGCTGGCGCCGCGCTTCCCCGAGGTGCGCTTCCACGCCACCGGTGCGAACCTGCGCTGGGCGGGCGGCAACAACGCCGGGCTCGCGATCGCGTTGGGCGAACGCGCGGACGGCGTGCTGCTGCTCAATAACGACACGGTGCTCGAGCCCGATTGCCTCGCCGAGCTGCTCGCCGCCGTGGACGCGCATCCCGAGGGCGGGTTGTTCGGCCCGACGATCCTGTCGTGGGACGGCGCGCGCGTGTGGTCCGCGGGCGGGGACTTCTGGCCCGCACTGGGCTGGAGCGCGCATCGCGGGCTCGGCCGGCGCTGGGACCCTGCAGCCGTGCCGGCGCGGCCCCCGGGCGCGGCGGAGCGGGCCGGCTACCTGACCGGGGCGGCGCTCTACGCGACGCGGGCATGCCTCGATCGGGTCGGGCTGCTCGACGAGGGGTACTATCTCTACGGCGAGGATGCCGACTGGTGCCTGAGGGCCCGGGCCGCGGGGCTCGAGTGCCTTTATGCGCCGCGGGCCGTGATGCGGCACCGCGTCTCGGGCTCGAGCGGCGCGGCGAGCCCGTTCAAGGCCTATCACCGCACGCGCGCCGGGCTGAGGCTCGCGGGCAGGCATGCGCACGGTTGGGCGCGCGCGACCTGGCCGGCGGCGTTCCCCGTGCTGCTGCTCGCGCAGAGCGCCGCCTGGGCGGCGCGCGGCGGCGGGGCGCCCGCATTTCGTGCGGCGTGGCAGGCGTGGTTCGATCACCGGCGCGGCGTCGCGCCCGGGGACTCGGGATTCGTCCCGCGGAGGGATCAGGCGTGAGCGAGGCGAGCTGGGCCCATCGGCCCGTCGTGGGACCGAAGGACGTGCGCGTGTTCCTGCGCGAGATCACGGCCGAGTTGCCGGCGGGCAGCCGCGTCCTCGACGCCGGCTGCGGCCCGGGCTCGTGGAATTACGCCGACACGCCGGAGCTCCGAATCGACGGCTTCGACGTGCTGCCGATCCGGCCCCCGAAGCCCTGGCAGCGCGGCGTCCAGTGGTTTCGCGGCGACCTCGCGCGCCTGCCGATCAGGGACCACACGTACGACGCGGTGCTGGTCCATTACGTGTTCGAGCACATCACCGAGCTCGAGGCCTGCGCCGACGAGTGCCTGCGCGTGCTCAAGCCCGGCGGCCTGCTCTACGTGTCGGTGCCGCGCGCGGCCGCGTTCGACGACCGCTTCTACCGCTTCGCCGGCTATTTCGCGAAGTACGCGCTGCTCAAGTTCAAGAAGCGCATCGAGCACCAGCAGCGCTTCGACTTCACGTCCCTGGTCTCGCTGTTCTACGAGCGCGGGTTCGTGCTCGAGGCCTTCGCGCTCGTGCCGGCGGGCTTCTCGTGGCTGAACGATCCGCGCACCCAGCCCATGCAGGCCGCGTTCATCCACGCGCTCGGCCTCGTCAAGCGCGCGCTCGGCGGGGACCTGTTCCGGGATGCGAATTTCGTGTGCCGCTTCCGGCACGTCGACCGCGTGGGCTTGAGGCGCGTGACGCACGTCTGTCGCCGCTGCGGCGAACAGTCGATCCTGACGCCGCCCGAGCCGCCGCCGCCCACGTGGCCCTGCCCGTTCTGCGGCCTCGAGAACGGGCTCTACCGCACGCCTCGGGAGAGGGCGCGCGCCCGCGCGGGCCGGAAGCCGGCTTGAGCCAGGGCACCCTGAAGAAGCTCACCCGGGAGTCCGTCGTCTACGGCCTCGGCCAGGCGGTGGGGCGGGGGCTCCAGATGGTGCTCGTGCCGGTGTTCACGCGCGTGTTCCGTCCCGAGGAATACGGCGTCATCGACGTGCTCGCGCTCGTCACCTCGATCGCCGCGTTCCTGATCGTCATGGGCACCGACGTCGCCCTGGCCCGCTTCTTCTACGAGCAATCCGACTCCGAGGCGCGCCGCACGCTGGTCAGCACGCTCGCCGTGTGGCGGCTCGGCCTGGCGCTGTCCTCGGCCGCGCTCCTGTGGCTCGCCGCGCCCTGGCTTTCGAGCCTGATCCTCGCCTCGCCCGATTACGTGAAGTATGTGCGGATCGCCGCGTTGTCGCTCCCGTTCACGGTCTTCGTGTTCTTCCAGAACGACGTCCTGCGCGTGACCTTCCAGCCGTGGAAGTTCATCGCGCTCAACGTGCTCGACACGGTTGCCGTGGCGGGGCTGTCCATCCTGTTCGTGATCGGCATGCACCGCCAGGTGAGCGGTGTGTTCTACGCCCGCCTCGCCGGCGACGCGATCGCGTTCCTCGTGGGCCTCGTGCTGATCCGGCACATGATCGTGTGGCGTTTCCGCGCCGACCTCCTGAGGCAGGTGCTCTCGTTCGGCGTGCCACTCGTGCCGGCCTCGGTCGCGTTCTGGGCGATCTCCTACGCCGATCGCTGGTTCCTCGTGCGCTACACGGACCTCACCGCGGTCGGCGTCTACGCGGTCGCGGTCAAGTTGGGCACGCTGATGATGCTCCTGATCTCCGCTTTCCAGCTGGCGTGGGGACCGTTCGCCTATGCCCACGCGCACGAACCCCACGCCGGGCGCCTGTTCGCGCGTGTGCTCACGATCTACACCGCGGTGGCCTCGGGGCTCGCGCTGCTGCTCGGCCTGGTCGCGCCCGAGGCGCTGCAATGGCTCGTCCCCACGTCGTACCAGGGCGCAGCGGTCCCGGGGACGCTGCTCGCGTTCGGGGTCGTGGCCTACGGCGGCTACGGCGTCGCCGGCATCGGGGCGAACCTCGCGAAGCGGACCGAGTTCCAGGTGTGGGCCGCGCTCACCGCGGCCCTGGTGACCATCTCCTCGGCCTGGCTGCTGGTCGGGTCGCTGCGCCTCACGGGCGTCGCGCTCGCGACGCTCGCCGGGTTCGTCAGCTCCGCGATCCTGCTCTACGTGTTCTCGCAGCGTGTCCACCCGTTCCCGCACTGCGGGCAGCGCTCGCTCAGCCTGTTCGGCCTCGCGCTCCTCGGCTGGGCGATCGCGACCACCGGGGCGGCCGCGTTCGAGTCGTCGAGCCACTATCCGTACGGTGTCGCGCTGCGCGCGTTCGTGTTCGTGGCCTATGCCGGGCTCGCCCTCTGGCTCGCGCGGCGCATCGCGCCCCAGCCTGCGCTCGACGGTCCGCTCAGCGCCGACCCGGGGCCGTTGCCGCCCGCGCCCGCGCCGTCGGCGACGGAGACGCTCTAGCATGTGCGGCATCGCCGGCCTCCTGCGCCTCGACGCCACCGCGCCGCCGATCACCCCGCGCGCGTTGCGGGCGATGGGCGACCGCATGCCGTGGCGGGGCCCGGACGACGAGGGTTTCCTGCACGAGGGCACGGACGGAGTGCGCCGCCTGTTCGGCGGCCACGCGACGAGCGACGACACGTTTGACGCCCATCTCGCCTACTCGCCGTCGCGCGAGCAGCCGGCCTCGGACCTGCCGGGCGGACTCGGCCTCGTGTTCCGCCGGCTCGCGATCCTCGACCTCTCGGCCGCGGGCCACCAGCCGATGTGCGATCCGAGCCGCCGCTTCTGGATCGTGTTCAACGGCGAGATCTACAACTACCTGGAGCTGCGCGACGAGCTGACCCGCAAGCACGGGGCCACCTTCGCCACCGAGGGCGACACCGAG
>JBKJJJ010000192.1:0-4549 GCA_046598045.1 Candidatus Eiseniibacteriota bacterium | reverse complement strand
GTGCGCCTGGCTCCGAAGCTCCCTCTCGTCCTCGCGATCGGCTTGATGGCGATCGCTACGAGCGCCCATGCCTACGTCGATCTGAATGCGAATCGGATCGACGATCGCATCGAACGTGTTCATGCCATCGGCTGGAACGCGGCTTTCGAAAACGACGATCCCGCGCAGCGCATGTCGATCGGTGTCGAGAATCCGGCGGCAATTTCCTACGCCGTCTACCTCATGTACGACCACAAGCCGACCGATCTCGACCGCACCGCACTGCTCGCCACGGGAGTCACCATGGCGTGGCCGTTCACCTACATTCCGTACATCGAGTCCCGGGCCAATTGGGCGCAGGTGTCGCTCATGGCAAACCTTCCGGGCGTGGCTCGCGTCGAGGCGATCCCGGTGGAGTACGCGACCAACCACTATGCGACACGCCTGCTGCGCTCGCGCGACGCCCGGGGCCTGACGCAGGCCGAGGCCTATGCGCTGTTCCCGAACGCGCGCCAGCACCTGGGCCTGGACGGCAACGGGATCGTGATCGCGATCCTCGACACGGGCGTCAATGACGACGTCGACCAGGTCAATCCGGGCTACCCCGGTCACGAATCGCTCCGCGGCAAGTTCCTGGGGGGCGGCGAGTTCTTCTGCGGCAATGCCCTGTGCACGACGCCGTTCACCTCCAGCACGAATCCGCAGGATCACGGCGCCGAGGCGTCGAGCTATCACGCGACGCACGTGGCGGGAACCGCCATGGGGACGGGCGGACCGGGCGGGTTCTTCGCGGGTGTCGCGCCCGCCGCGCGCCTCGTCGATTGCAAGGTCCTCTCCGATGCCGGCGCCAGCGTGGGCGGCAGCAATCGTGGCCTCGAGTGGGTGATCGCGAACCGCCGCACCCTGTGGTCCGGCCAGCTCCCGGGAAGCATCTGGCAGGGGATCGACGTCGTGAGCATGTCGCTCGGCTCGACCGAATGCGCTGGCGGGAGCGGAACCAGCACCGGCGCGAGCTCGACGCTCATCAATGTGGCGGTGGATTCCGGTCTCGTGGTGACGATCGCCACCGGCAACGACGGCTCGACGAATTGCATCTCCTCGCCGGCCGCGGCCGACAAGTCGATCGCGGTCGGCGCCTCGACGCACAACAAGACGCTCGATCGCTCGGATGACCGCGTGACCACCTTCTCGAACGAGGGTCCGCGCACCGACGACGGCGACGCCGACCACTTCGACGAGATGAAGCCGAGCGTCGTCGCACCCGGCGCGGGGATCATCTCCGCGTTCGGCAACCCGGCGTCCGACGGCTCGGACTACCAGCAACTTTCGGGCACGAGCATGGCCACGCCGTGCGTCGCCGGTTGCGCCGCGCTGGTCCTGCAGGCGAACCCCGCGCTCGCGCCGCTGCAGGTCCGCTCGATTCTGCAGAACACGGCCGAGCACAATGTCCCGACACTCAAGGCGACGGGGGACCGCGGCCAGGATCCCTTCGGTCTCGACGCCAACTACGATCCGAGCTGCGGCTGGGGCCTGGTGGACGTCTATGCCGCTGGCAAGGAGGCGCTCAACAGCACCTCCGGCGTCCAGGTCGTGCAGGTCAAGGCGACCGCTCTGCCCGCGCTGGGGCGCATCGACTTCCAGTGGATCACGCAGCGGGAGTATCCGTTCCTCGGCTTCAACGTCTATCGTGCGCCCGATGTGGGCGGCGCGCCGGGGGCCTACGTCCAGCTCAACGTCCTGCCGGTCACGCCGACCGGGCACCCGGGGATCCAGGGCCTGGGCAATCGCACGGTCTACACGTTCCCCGATAACTCGCCGGCCCTCACGCTCGGCCAGGCCTACTGGTATCGCGTGGACTGGATCGACCTGACGAACACGGCGCACGCCGAGCCGCCGGTGCCGGCCGCCTACGGAACGCTGGCACGGGTCGCAACCGCGTATTACCGCATCGTCCACAACGCGGTCGACAACGACCTGCTGGTTCGCCTGGGCAGCGACCTCAACTACGATCCGGGCAACCTCGGCGGCGCGAACTTCGAGGTCCTCGGCCCGGGAGAGACCTCCCAGGACAGCGCGAAGGTGATCCTGCCCCCGACGCTCCCGGCCAACACCGGGACGTCGACGGTGGGATCGATCGAGCACTACTGGTCGGTCGGCTTCCGCCAGGGCGACGGCGCCGAGCCCTACCTGCCGCCGAGCATGGCTCGCCCGTGGTTCCTGCGCGTCGTCGAGGGGGGATACGTCAATCGCCAGGGGCGTGTCACCGCGTTCTCCCTGTTCGTCAACAGCTCGCCGGGTTCAGCCAGCGGGACGACGTACGTGACCGATCACCAGCCGTTGCCGCAACCCACGATCGAAGGCGGCGCCGTGCCGGTCACGCTCTGGATTCCCGAGCAGGCGGCGACGCCGGCGCAGATCGCCTACTTCGAAGGCACTTCGGAGCAGGGCGGTAACCGGCTGTCGCTCGAATTGGCCGGCGACGAGCCCGGCGCGCGTGCGGTGGTCTATCGCTCGACCACGGACGACTTCGCGACGCGGCAGCCACTGACCGCGGAAGCGCTCCCGGTCGACGGCCGGCACTTCGAGTACTTCGACACCGACGTGACCGCCGGCGCCTCGTACTCGTACTGGGTGGAGTTGCGCTACGCGGACGGCCGCTCGATCATGAACGGCCCGGTCACCGTGGCGGCAGGGGGCGTGCAACTCGCGAGCGTCGTGTTGGCGCCGCGGCCGAATCCGTTCGCGTCGAGCACCGTGCTCCAGTACACGCTCGGCGCCGATCGCGCGCCCCAGGGAACGGCCCTGGTCTCGGTCCTCGTCCATGACTCGCGCGGGCGCCTCGTGCGCACGATCAAGCGCGAAGTCGAGGCTGCGGGGCCGCACCAGGCGGAATGGAACGGCGAGGACGACCGCGGCGTGCGTGTGGCCGCGGGCGTATATCACGTGTCCTTCCGGGCGGGATCGTCGCTGATCCGGAACCTCAAGCTGGCCGTCGTCCGCTAGACGGTCGGGAGAAACATCGCGGGGGCGGAGCGGGACATCGCTCCGCCCCCGTTTCGTTCGTCGGGATCAGCCCGCCTTCACCACCATGGCAATGCCCTGACCGCCGCCGATGCAGGCGGAGGCGACGCCGATGTGCTTGCCCTGCTTCGCCAATTCCAGCAGCAGCGTGTAGACCAGCCGCGTGCCGGTCGCGCCCAGCGGGTGGCCGAGCGCGATCGCGCCGCCGTTGACGTTGACCTTCGCCCTGTCGAGGCCGAGTTCCTTCTCGACCGCGAGATATTGGCCGGCGAACGCCTCGTTGATCTCGAACAGGTCCACCTGGTCGAGCGTCAGCCCCGCGCGCACGAGCGCCGCGCGAATCGCGGGGGCGGGGCCGATGCCCATCTCGCTCGGCTCGACGCCGACGTACGCCCAGCTCACGATCGAGCCCAGCGGCTTGAGGCCGCGCGCCTTCGCCACCTCGCCGGTCGTGACCACGACCGCGGCCGCGCCGTCGACCACGCCCGACGCGTTGCCCGCGGTGACGGTCGACTCGGGGCCGAAGTGCGCCGGCAGCTTCGCCAGCGCCTCGCGCGAGGGCTCCACCCGGAAATGGTCGTCGGCCGACACGATCGTCGGCTCGCCGCGCCTGGACGGAATGGTGACCGGCACGATCTCCTCGGCAAAGCGGCCCGACTTGGTGCGCTCGGTGCCGGCGACGTGCGAGCGCATCGCGTAGTCGTCCTGCCCTTCGCGCGTGATGCCGTACTTCTTCGCCAGGTTGTCCGAGGTCTGCGCCATCGCGCAGTTGCAGTAGGAATCCGTCAGCGCGACGAAGAGCGAGTCCTCGAGCGCCGGCTGCTGGCCGAGCCTGAGCCCGGTGCGCAGCCCGCGCAGCACGTGCGGCGCCTGCGACATGTTCTCCATGCCGCCGGCGAGCACGATCTTCGCCTCGTCGAGCAGCAGGAGCTGCGCCGCGTTGACGATCGACTGGATGCCCGAGCCGCACAGCCGGTTGACCGTCAGCGCGGGCACGGTGATCGGCAGCCCCGCCTTGAGCGCGACGTGGCGCGCGCCGTAGAGCGCATCGCCCGAGGTCTGCATGGCGTTGCCCATCACGACGTGGTCGACCGCATCGGCCGGGATGCCGGCGCGCTCGAGCGCCCCCTTCGCCGCGATCGCGCCCAACTCGATCGCCGACACCGTGGCGAGCGCGCCGCCTTGCTTGTCGTCGCCCCGCTTGCCGCCGATCCACTCGGCCATGGGCGTGCGTGCGCCGCCGACGATCACGAGGTCCTTGCTCACTTGGACGCTCCCGCGCTGTAGTCGTAGAAGCCGCGGCCCGACTTCTTGCCGTGCCAGCCCGCGAGCACCATGCGCTTGAGCAGCGGCGGCGGCGCGAAGCGTGGCTCCTTGAACTCGTCGAACATGATGTTCGCGATGTAGTACGTGGTGTCGAGGCCGACGAAGTCGAGCAGCGTCAGCGGGCCCATCGGGTGGCCGCAGCCGAGCTTCATGCCGTTGTCGATGTCCTCGCGCGTGGCGACGCCCGACTCGAGCACGCGGATCGCGTCGAGCAGAAACGGCA
>JBKJJJ010000081.1:0-49238 GCA_046598045.1 Candidatus Eiseniibacteriota bacterium | reverse complement strand
CGACGCCGTCCCACCCGGAGACCTGGGGAGCGCTCAAGGCGCGCTACCGTAACCAGCCCCCGAAGTGACGCCTGTGTGCGCCCCAGAACAATTTTACAGTTGGCATGCCGGCAGGATGCGAAATGGAACAAACCACTAACTGACTGTTGTCAATATGTTTACACGAGTCATGCGCGCGCGGGGCAGCGCCGATGTAGGCTTTTCCCTATCGAGCTCCGAGTTCTTGTCCGATAAAGCATTGACCCGTTCTCCGGGGCGTGGTCTTGTTCCTGCGGGCTCGCTTTCCCGCTGGACCGGAACACTCCCCGCCGAGCCCTGACCCCTTCGCGAAGGCCGCCATGAACCGACTCTTCGACCGCTCGATTCCGTTCATGTTGTTCGGCGGCGTGCTCGCCCTGTTCGGGGCGGGTTGCGCGGCGAACGTGCGTGCGCAGGGGGATCTCGAGAAGACGCCGTGGGCCACCACGATGGTCTACCCGGTGGGGAATCCTCTCGACTACCAGCAGCCCGCGCCGGGCGACCACAACGGCTTCTCGCTTTCGCGCGGCGTCAACCTGGGCCGCCACGGGGATCGCCACGAGGGCCTCGATCTCGCGAACCGCATGCAGGGCGCCGAGGTGCGCGCGGTCGCTCCCGGCCTCGTCATCTGCACGCGCAATGATCGCCGCTCCGGCTGGGGCAACATGGTCGTCCTCGCGCATCGCCTGCCCGGCGGCGACATCCTGTTCTCGCTGTTCGCGCACATGCTTCCGGGGAGCATTCGCGTGGAGGAAGGCCAGATCGTGGCGCTCGGCCAGCCGCTCGGCAAGGTCGGCCGCACCGGTCACGCCACCGGACCGCATCTGCATCTCGAGTTCCGCAGCCTGACCGGTTCGCTCGCCGCCTTGCGCACGCCGTTCGCCCAGGCCTGGGAGAACGCGCGCATCGTCGACCCGCTGCGGATCTTCGCGGCCATGCGGCCGCGCAACGACTCGTTCGGATTGCCGCCGGGCCTCGCCGGCGCGGTCGGCGTCGCGGCGTCGCCCACCGCGCTGACAGTCCCGCCGGATCCCCTGCTGCTCACGGTGCAGGACGGTGGCCTTCCGGCGTCGGCGCTCGACCGGCCGGACCAGGCCCTGACCCGCGGAGAGTTGTATCGCCTGGCGTTTGCCGCCATGCGGCCTGCAGGTGCCGCGGTTCCCGCGCGCTGGACGGCGCTGCGCACCCAGATCGGCCGACGCGTGAAGGCCCTGCCGGCCGGCGCGCGCGCGGCGTTCGATCCGACGCGCCTTCCACGCCGCGAGAGCGACGCGCAGGTCGCGGCGACCCTGACCGAGACGCGCGGCGTCATCAACGCGCTCGATCTTCTGCGCGCCGCCGGGAACCGCCTGGACCGTCCGAGCACGGGGACGCCGAGCCGCTCCGACCTCGAGGCCGGGTTCCCGCAGGGGCTCGCCGCGATCGAGACCAGCGCCCGCCCCTGCGACGCCGCGCCGCTGCCCCGCGGCTACGTCGGCCCCCCGGCGGTCAGTCGCCGGCAGGCCGCGCTCCTGTGGGCATACGTCGCCTCCGGCGGGGCCGCCAACGCAGGCCTCTCCAGCGCCGAGCCGCGATGAACGCGGGGAGCCACGTCGAGCTCGGCCGGCGGATCAAGCAGGAACGCCTCCGCCGCGGCCTGACGCTCAAGGACATCGAGGCCAAGGTCGGGATCTCGGCCACGCACCTCTCCGAAGTCGAACGCGGCAAGAGTTCCCCCACCGTGGGCGTGCTCGAGAAGATCGCGCGCGCGCTCGGCACCCGCTCGGCACTGCTGATCGATGCCGCGGCCGGCGCCCCCGTGTCCCACACGACGCCCGGCAAACGCCGGGTCGTGCTCGACGAGGACGGCACCGTGCGTACCGAGTCGCTGTCGAACTCGTTCCCCGGTTCCGAGGTTTCGATCCTGATCAAGACCTACCGGCCGAACGTGGTCCGCACGAACCAGCCGCGGGCGCACGAGGGCGAGGAGTTCCTCCACATCCTCGATGGCGAGCTCAAGGTCACGGTCGGCGAGGAAACCTTCGCGCTCGTCACCGGGGACTCGATCCACTTCAAGTCCACGCGGCCGCACGCGTACGAGAACCCCGGCTCCACTCCGTGCGTCGTGTTCATGGCCACATGTCCCCGTTACGGGCTCTGACGCACGCATGCGCAAGGGTGAGATCGGACGCCGCATCCGCACGGTTCGCCGGGAGCGCAGCCTGACGCTGCGCCAGGTCGCCGCGACCGCGGGCCTGTCGGCGACGCACATCTCCGAGATCGAGCGCGGGCACACCACGCCGACCGTCGGGGCGCTCCTGCGCGTGGCGACGGCTCTGGGCAAGGAGCCGCACTACTTCCTCGAGACCGAGCGCCTGCCCGAGGTTTCGATCGTGCGCGCGACCGACGAGAAGCGCACGCACGAGCTCAAGGCCCCGCGCGGCACATCCGAGGCGCTGACGCACGGGATCCCCGGTAATCGCATCCTCGCCTCACGCACGACCATCGTCCCGCACTCGACCGACAGCGACGTGCTGTCGTTCCCGGGCGAGGAGGGCGGCTTGCTGGTCAGCGGCGAGCTCGAGATCCACGTCGGGGACGACTCGTTCCAGCTCAAGGCGGGCGACGGATTCCACCTGCGCTCCGACCTGCCGCACACCGTGTTCAACCGGGGCGACGTGCCCGCCGTGATCGTGTGGGTCACCACCCACACGCCCAGCGGCGGCTCCCTGATGAGCTGATCTGCCCCCCGGCACGGCCTGCCGGGAGGTCAGGGACTGGCCGCCCGACCAACTCCGGGCCGCGGGAATCGCCTTGCGCGCGGCACCGCCCGCACCACCTGCCCTCCCGGATGCACGCGCTTCGCCCGCGCCGCCCCGTGCACCCTGCAATGCCGCCGGCGAAAACCGCGCCGCCTGCGTGCGGAACGCCGTATCTCGTCCCAAGCGCCGCAAGCACTTGACGGTTCCCGCCCTCCCGCGACGCCGGTGGCACACGACATGCTTCTGTCACCTCTACGGAGTCCTGAACCGAGGGGGGATGGAGCGTCATGCATTGGAAACGGAACGAAGGCTTCAGCCTGGTCGAGTTGGCGGTCGTGCTCGTGGTTGCGGGGATCATGCTCGCAATCGGGGCGCCGTCCCTCGTCAGATACTTGAACGCCAAGAATGTTTCGGATGCCGCCCGCATCCTGAGCGACGAGATGCGCCTCGCGCGCCAGAAGGCGGTCAGCAACGGCACGCGCAACTGGGTCTACACCCAGTGGGGCGCGAACTCGAGCCAGTACTGGACCGGATACCAGACCTGGACGGGCACCACATGGAGCAGCCCCACCACGTGGCGCGGCCCGATCGACCTTCCCGATCGCACCAAGCAGGTCCAGGCGGACTTCGCCAACTACAGCTACTTCTACTACGACCCCAACGGGCGCCCGAGCACCTCGGGCCAGGTGAAGGTGATTTCGACGGTGCCGTCGGTCACCGATACCTCCGTCGTGAATGTCGATCTGTCGGGGTCGGTGTGGTAAGCGCGCGCCGGTCTCACCTCGTGCCGCGTCCGCAGCCGGTGCCGCCGCAGCGTCCGTCCAATCGCGCAGGCTTCAGCTTGATCGAGCTCATGGTCGCGCTGACCGTCCTCGGGATTGGAATCCTCGGCCTGGCGAACGTGTTTCCGCTCGGCTCCCAAACGCAGATCAAGGACCGCCTCCGCACCTCGGGGGCGGATCTCGCGCAGCAGAAGATGGAACAGCTCCGGCTCGAGACGTGGTCGAGCACCGAGCTCACCGACGGCACGCATCCGACGTCGTCGGGCGAGACGCTGGCCCTCCAGGACGAGGGCAACTTCAACCGGCGCTGGACGGTCGTGACCCAGGCCGGCAGCTTTTCGGACATGAAACTGGTGACGCTCCGCGTGCGATGGACGTATCTCAAGCCGGATTCTGTCGAACTCGTGTCGTACTTCCGCAGGTGATCCCAATGCGCCCGACCCCGACCCTTGCTTCCATGCCGCGCACCGCCCGCGCCGGTTTCACGCTCGTCGAACTCATGGTCACGCTGGTGATGCTTGCCCTCGTGATGGCCGTGATCGCGACGGTGATGATCGCCAGCCAGCGTTCGAAAGCCGACACGGAGGGCCGCGTCGAAGCGCAGCAGAGCGGGCGCGCGATCTCGGACATCCTGGTGGCCGACCTGCGCACTGCGGGCTACCAGGTCGACGACAACGCGAGCCCGCCGCAGGCGCCGTTCGCCTACGTCGACTCGACCGAGATCATCATCAACGCGAACCTGAACTCGTTGAAGCCGGACTCGGCGCTCGCGGACACGAACGCGGTCCGGATGACTCCGCGTGCAGTCAATCCATTCGCGACGCCGCTGCCGCCCAAGATCACCGGGTCGTACCTCCCGTCGATGATGTATTCGACCGGCGCGGAGACGATCCGCTACACGCTCGACCTCAACAACGACGGCGTCGTGGATGCGTCGGACCAGTCGGCCCCGCTCGCCACGGAGGCGCAGCGCACGGGCAACCCGGATGACTTCGTCCTCGCGCGCGGCGTTTACGGCGTCCAGTCGGGCGGCGGCAACGGCGGCAGCCTCGAGAAAGTCGGCCTGATCCGGGGGCCAGGCGCCGGCATTCCCCCGATGTTCACCGTCTACCTGGGCACGAACCCGACGCCCTGGAACTGGAACAACGGTCCGATCCCGGCGGCGAAGCTGGGGAGCATTTCGCGCATCACGGTCAAGATCACGACCGAGGGCCGGCGCCCGCGCAATGACGGGACCTACCCGCGCGCCACGCTGACGACCGACGTCAACTCGATCCGGAACGCCCCGGCGGCGACGACGACGCTCTACTCGGTGAGCGGATTCGTGTTCAAGGACACGAACAAGAACGGTGTGCGCGACACCGGCGAGCCGGGAGTGGTCGACGCGATCATGCGTCTCGGTTCGGTTTCGGTCTCGCAGACGTCCTCGACCGGCTCCTACACCGTCTCCGGCCCTCCGGGGCAGTACGTGCTCCGGCAGACGCCCCCGTTGGGCTACCACACGTTCGGCGTCGACTCGCTCGCCGTCGACTTCGTGGCCAGCCCGGCAAACGTGACGCGCGACTTTGCGGACACGATGCTCACCGGCGGTTGGCTGCAGGACACCTGTTTCGTGGACAACAACTCGAACAGCGTGTTCGACGCCGGCGACACGCCGGTCGACGGCGCAACCGTGGCGGTCGGCACGAACACCACCATGACCGACGCAGCGGGCGCAGGAACGCTGTTCCTCTCGCCCGGCTCGCAGACCGTGACGGTCACCGCGCCGGACTCGTTCGTCGTGAACTCGACCAACCCCGCGACGGTCACGATCACGAATGGCGCAACCACCAACCTGTACACCAGGCTCACCAAGGGCGGCACGGGTACGGTGAAGGGTACGGTGTTCCTCGACATCAACAAGAACGGCACCCTGGACGCCGGGGAAACCGGTGTCTCCGGCGCCTGGCTCGGCGTGACCAAGGATGGCGGCATGACCTACCTCGGGTTCGCCTACTCCGACGCATCAGGCAACTACTCGGTGATCGTGCCGAATAACATGCCGGCCGCGACCAATCCCTATACCGTGACCATGATCCCGCCCTCCGGCTACTACCCCACGGGGACGGTATCCCAGGGCTCCATCTGGGTCGCGAACGGCGGATCCGTGACGGGCAAGAACTTCGGTGTGGTCAACTTCACGTCGATCTCGCTCACCGCCGACCGCGTGCTCGCGCTCGGCACGGCCATCCTCATGCCCTTCGACTGGAGCGGTAACGCGAGCCAGTGGGCGAGCAAGGCCGGGTTCCGCAATGACCTGATCCTGTGCTCCGAGTATGCGGCGGCGCCGAACGTCTCGGTGTGGTTCAACCGGATGAACACGACGCCGGTGTTCAACACCTCGTTCACCTACCAGCGCAACGCCCAGTCGTCGGCGCTCTCGATCGCGACCGGCTCGATTGACACCTCGACCGCCGGGGTCGACGTCCCGGCACGCGAGGACATGGTGATCGGGCTCGCCAAGAAGGTCTCGGGCAACATCGCCGTGTGGCTGACCCAGAACACGTCGGGCAACGAGGGCTACCTGCGGCCGAATCCGCGCCTCTACCAGACGAGCGACGCGGGCGACGTCAACCAGGTGCTGCTCAAGGATTGCGGCGGCGGCTCGGCGCTCGACCTGATCGTGGGCACGAAGACTTCGGCTTACACGGGAACGCTCGAAGTCTGGCGTGGTCAGGGCGACAGCACGTTCACGCGTGACGAGATCTACCCGCCGCAGGGAAATCTGCCGGGCAATGCGCTGGGCGAGGTCAAGGCCATGACCCTGGTCGACGTCACCGGGGACGGCAACGCGGACTTGATCGTCGGCACGAAGACCGGCGACGGCCAGGGCGCGATCCACGTCATGCGCTTCAATTCCCGAGTCGGCGGCAATCGGTACCGCGCGACCAACACCTACACGGTCGGCGGCGAGGTCACCTCGATGGCCGCCACCGACGTCAACGGCGACGGCACCATGGACCTCGTGGTGGGCACGCGCATTTCTTCGGTCTCCGGCGATGTGCAATGGTGGCGCGGCAACGGCAGCGGCAACTTCACGCTGACGCAGACCTTCGTCGCTCCGGGACCGGTGCTCTGCATCGCCGCGGCCGACCTCGGTGCGGCCAGCCGCAACGACGTGATCTTCGGGTATCGCGACAACGAGTCTGGCTATTCGGGCGGTGTGCGGATTCTTTACACGGACCTTGGAATCCTGCCACTCAACGCGGTCGATCCGGCGGGCGGCACGGCGAGCTACATGACGACGTCCGTCGCGACCGCGAACTTCAACTTCCGCCAGAACAACACCACGGCGTCGCCGTACTACACGGACCTCGCCGTCGCCCAGAAGCCGACGGCGACGACCGGCAACCTGCTGGTGTTCGTCCGATGAACACGCACAACCTCAACGAGAAGGACGCAAGCGCCATGGCCAAGCCCTCGACCAAGGTCCCCCCGGGCAATCGCCCCCACCAGGAGGGCATGGCGCTGGTGCTCGCGATCATGGTCCTGCTGGTCCTGACCGTGATCGGCGCCGCGCTGATGGCGAACGTGAACACCGAGACCAAGATCGCGGGCCTCAAGGTGCGCGACACGCAGGCACTGACGATCGCCGAGGCCGGCATTCAAGAGGCGATGCTGCGCATCAAGAACGGCGACGTGCCGGACAACCTGAATCCGCGCAACGTGACCATGATCTTCAACCAGGCCGCCGGGTCGATCCCCGCGGTCGGCGTGGACACGACCGCGCTGGCGACGCTGCAGCCCGCGGGCGCGTACCTCGGGTACTCGACCGCGACCAAGAACCAGAACACGCTCTCGATGCGCTACAAGACCAAGATGGGCGTGATCCAGCGCTACGACGACACCGCGAACCCGAAGATCAACACGGCGACCGGCAATCCAATCTGGGTGGTCACGTCAACCGGAACGGCCGGCGGCAGCGCGCGCACGGTCTACGCCGAGGTGTGCCGCACGAAGTTCAACATCCTGGCGAAGGGCGCGGTCGTGGCGAACGTCGCGATCTCGTTCAAGGGCAACATCAAGGTGTGCGGCCACGACCACCGCGCGGATACGCCGACCAACGTGGGCCCCCCGAGCTGCGACGCCGGCATCGGCAACTGGTGGGCGGGTACGGTTCATGGAACCTGCATGCCGGGCGCGTGGTCCACGAACACGGCCACGACCCAGGGATCGCCGACGGTACAGGGCGAGCCGGCCGCGATGCAGACCTACCAGACGGGCTTCTACTCGGGGCCGTGGGACGTGCTGACGATGGCGCAGAGCGACTTCTGGCCCTGGGTGGGAACGCCGCTCTCGGTCGAGCCCAGCCCGCCGGTCGGCATCTACTACCTGGACAACGACAACGTGCGGCAGAACAAGAGCGGAGACTTCTCCTACAACGGCGGCGACGGGGAGGGGTTCCTGTATGTCGACGGCAACCTCAGGCTCAACGGCAGCTTTACCTACCGCGGCATGATCTACTGCGAGGGCGACCTGTTCATCAACGGCAATTGCTGGATCCTGGGCGGGATCGTGGTCAACGGCAAGACCACGGTCAAGATCGCGAACGGCTCGGCGATCATCCTGTACTCCGGCGACTCGATCCAGCAGAAGATCTCGAAGTACGGCGGCAACCTGCGCACGATCGCCTGGCGCGAGCTCTAGAAGGGGCGCGCCGCCCCACGCCATCTCCCCCCGGGCCGCCGTGGCTTGACAGCCGCGGCGGCCTGGTTCATGTTGGGCACGACACCAAGGCTGTGACGGGGACGAGTACGCAGGAAGGCCCGCACGAGCGATCCGGGGACGGTGTGAGCCCGGAGCGGAGCCCCAGCCGAAGATCACCCCCGAGCCGCCGCCCGAACCGCCGCCGCTGCCCCACTGCGGCCGCGCAGTAGACGCGGACGACCGCCCACGACACGGGCATGCGCTGGTCCCCAGCGCCCGAGACCTCCCCGGCGACGGGGCGGTGAAGTTGGGTGGAACCGCGAGCGCACCTCGCCCCAACGAGTCCACGACTCGTTGGGGCTTTTGCGTTCCGGCCAGGGACGCGGGAAGGATCCGAGATGAGCTATCGCGACACGCTGAACCTGCCCGATACCGACTTCCCGATGAAGGCGAACCTGCCGCAGCGCGAGCCCGATTGGCTGCGGTTCTGGGCGGAGCGCGATGTCTTCGGCCGTATGGAGAAGGCGCGCCGCTCCCAGGCGGATGATCCAGCGCGCTCGTTCGTGCTGCACGATGGGCCGCCCTACTCCAACGGCAACATCCACCTCGGCACCGCGGCCAACAAGATCTGGAAGGACGCGCCCAACAAGGTCCACCTGCTGCAGGGCAAGCACGTGCCCTACGTGCCGGGCTGGGACAACCACGGCATGCCGATCGAGAACAATGTCGCGGCCGAGTTCCGCAAGAAGGGCATCCCGGTCGAACGCGCCGCGCTGCGCCAGGCCTGCCGCGAGTACGCCGCGCGCTTCGTCGAGATCCAGAAGGAACAGTTCCAGCGCCTCGGGGTGCTGGGCGATTGGGCGAACCCCTACCTCACGATGGACGGCGCGTTCGAGGCGGAGATCGTGAGCACGTTCGGCGCGCTGGTCGAGGGCGGGTACATCTACCGTGGCCTGCGCTCGATCCACTGGTGCCCGACCGATCGCACCGCGCTCGCCGAAGCCGAGATCGAGTACCAGGACGATCCCGGTCCCTGGGTCTACGTCGCCTTCCCCGCGTGGAACGGGCCGTTCCCGGGCGACGCCCCGGAGTCGGCCGACGCGGTGCGCACCGCCGAGCTCAAGACGCGCTTCCCCGGACTCTCGGTCGTGATCTGGACGACCACGCCGTGGACGCTGCCGGCGAACCTGTTCGTCATGGCCGACCCGTCGCTCGAGTACGTGGTGCTCGACGACGGCGAGCGCGCGCTGCTGGTCGCGGCGACGCGCGCCGACGCGGTGCGCGAGGCGAGCGGCCGCGCGCTGCCCGAGAAGGCGCGGCTCAAGGGCCTCGACCTGCTCGGCGCGACCTTCGAGAATCCGTTCGGTCGCCCCTCGCCGATCGTCGACGGCCGCCCGTTTGTCACCGCCGAGGACGGCTCGGGCTTCGTTCACGCCGCGCCGGGGCACGGCAAGGAGGACTTCCAGGTCGGCAAGAAGTTCGGCTTCGAGGCACTCTGCCCCGTGGACGAGGGCGGCGTCCTGACCGACGAGGCGGCGCCGTTCCAGGGACAGCACGTGTTCAAGGTCAACGATGCGATCATCGCCTGGCTCGACGAGCGCGGACTGATGCTCGCGAAGGGAACGCTCCGGCACTCGTACCCGCATTGCTGGCGCTGCCGCAACGCGGTGATCTTCCGCGCGACCGACCAGTGGTTCATGGCGATCGATGCGCACGGTCATCGCCAGCGTGCGCTCCAGGCGATCGACGCCACGGCGTGGGACCCCGAGTCCTCGAAGAATCGCATCGCCTCGGCGGTCGAGTCCCGGCCCGACTGGTGCGTCTCGCGCCAGCGCAGCTGGGGCGTCGGTATTCCCGCGCTCTATTGCGACGCCTGCGGGCAGCCCACAGTCCACAAGGACGTGATCGCGCGGGTGGCCGAGCGCGTGCGCGCGGCGAACTCGGACGTGTGGTACACGGAGCCCGCCGAAGCGTTCATCCCGCCGGGCTTCCAGTGCCCCGGTTGCGGCTCCAAGGGCCCGTTCGAGAAGGAAACCGACATCCTCGACGTGTGGTTCGACTCGGGTTCGACGCACCGCGCCGTGCTCCAGGCGCGCGGCATGCGCTGGCCGTGCGACGTCTACTACGAGGGCCCCGACCAGCACCGTGGCTGGTTCAATTCGTCGCTCATGATCGCGGTTGCGACCGACCCGGACGGCCGCGCGCCGTACCGCTCTGTGCTGACGCACGGCTGGGTGCTCGACGGCGATGGCCGCGCGATGCACAAGTCGCTCGGCAACGTGATCCTGCCCGAGCAGGTGATCCCGCAGAACGGTGCGGACATCCTCCGGCTCTGGGCATGCTCGACCGACTGGCGCACCGACGTGCGCATCTCGCCGGAGATCCTGAAGCGCGTCGCCGACGCGTACCGCAAGGTGCGCAACACGGTGCGCTTCCTGATCGCGAACCTGTCCGACTACACGCCCCCCGCCGGGCCGGTGGATGCGTCCACCCTCGAGCCGCTCGACCGCGCGGCGCTCGCGCGCGTGCGCGACGCGTTCGCCCAGGCACGCGCGGAGTACAACGCGGCACGCTTCCACTCGGCGGTCTCGCGCCTGGTCGACCTGTGCACGACCGACCTGTCGGCGGTGTACCTCGACTTCCGCAAGGACTCGCTCTACACGCTCGCGCTCGACCACCCGGAACGGCGCTCGGCGCAGGCCGTGCTGTGGGAGACGCTGCGCGGGCTGACGGTCCTGCTCGCGCCCGTGCTCTCGTTCACCGCCGAGGAGATCTGGCAGCACGTCCCCGCGCTCAAGGCGGAGGCGGAGTCCGTGTTCGAGGCGGTGTGGGGCGACGCCCCCGCCGTCGACGCCGCCGCGCTCGCCGACTGGCAGCAACTCGCCGCGCTGCGCGATGCGACGTACCGCGCGATCGAGGTCGAGCGCGCCGCCAAGCGCCTCACGCAGACGCAGGAGGCTTCGGTCCAGCTCGTCGCCTCCGGCGAGGCCGAGCGCTCCTTGCTCGAGCGCTACGCGGCCGCGCTGCCGGCGTATCTCCAGGTCAGCTTCGCCCAGCCCGGCGGCCAAAAACCGCCCGAGGGCCAGATCTGGGGCGTGGCCGTAACCCGCACGCCTTACGCGAAATGCGAGCGTTGTTGGAACTATCGCATGACCGTCGGCCAGTCCCCCGGGCACCCGACGCTGTGCGACCGCTGTGTGGCCGCGCTGCCTGCCAATTTCGCGCGGCCGACCGCATGAACACGCCGGCCGAGCCCGACGACTCGCACGCTGTCGGTTCCCCGCCGCCGTTGCGCGTGATCGCGCTCGCGCTCGCGATGGCAGCCCTGCTCGCGGTCGTGGTCGCGCTGCGCCCGCACGGCGCGCCTGCCGGGAACCGGCTCGTCGTGATCAACACCGGGACGACCTCGCTCGACTCGATCACGGTCGAGCCCGAGCCGCCGGGCGCGAACCTGCTCGCCGCGCGCGCGGGCTACGTCGCGGCGCAGGACAGCGTGTGGCTCGCGTTGCCCGAGGCCACGGGCGACACCGACGTGCGCGTCTATCGCGGCGGACGAGCGGTGGCGAACCAAGCGGTGTACTTCGGCGGACAGTCGATCTTCGAGTTGCGCGTGGGCGACGGCGATCAACTCGGGCGCTATCGGCGCACCGACCGCTGAGCTATCGCCGCGGCGGCGGCGGCTCCGTCCCCGGCAGGTGCAGCGTGACCTGCGGCGGATAGCGGCGCTTGAGCTTCTCGACCAGCTCGGTGAACGCGGGGGTGGTTCCCCGGAGCGGCACGGCGTCGGTGTCGATGACGTGCACCTCGCCGCGCTGCTGCGAGCGCGCGATCCAGTCCTCGTACGCCGCGCCGAGACGCGCGAGGTAGTCGCGCGTGATCGTCTTCTCGCTCTCCCGCCCGCGCGTCGCGATGCGCTTCATGAGCGTGTCGGGGCTGGCGTGCAGGTAGACGATCAGGTCGGGCGGGCGCAGGAAGTCGGTCATGCAGTGGAACAGCGTGACGTAGTTTTCGTAGTCGGTCCTGGTCATCGAGCCCTGCTCGAACAGGGTCTTGGCGAAGATCTCGGCGTCCTCGTAGATCGTACGATCCTGGATGAACGCCTCGCCGGACTGGCCGATCTTGACCTGCGCCTTGAAGCGCTCGCCGAGGAAATACATCTGCAGGTGGAACGACCAGCGTTCCATGTCCTTGTAGAACGGATCAAGGTAGGGATTGTCGATCACCGGCTCGTAGTAGACCTTCCAGCCCAGCTCGGCGGCGAGCCGGTCCGTCAGCTCGGTCTTGCCCACTCCGATGTTCCCGGCGATGGCAAGGAAATAGCCCTGCTGCATGGAGCGCTCCGGCGTCGACATGGGTACGTGCGGCCAGGTGGGGGTGCAACCCGGGCATCCTAGCGAAACGTCGCGATCTCCGCCAGCGGCTTGCGGACGAGGTCCGGCACCTCGCAATCAGGAGCCGGGTAGCCGACCGGCATGATCACGAACGGTCGCTCGTTCTCGGGGCGCCCGCAGAGCTCGCGCAGGAACGTCATGGGCGCCGGAGTATGCGTGAGCGTGGCCAGCCCGGCGCGGTGGAGCGCCTGAATCAGAAAGCCGACCGCGATGCCCACCGATTCACCGACGTAGTAGTTCTTGAGCCGGCGACCATCGGGCAGCACCTCGGGATCGCGCCGAAACACCACGATCAGCCAGGGGGCGATCTCGAGGTAATCCTTTTTGAAGTCCGTGCCGAGGGGAGCCAGTGCCTCGAGCCAATCGGCGGGTGCTCGGCGGTCGTAGAAGTCGCGTTCCTCGAGTTCGGCCGCCTGCCGGATCCGGCTCTTCTGCGCAGGATCCGACACGGCCACGAAATGCCACGGCTGCCGGTGCGCCCCGCTGGGCGCCGTCCCGGCGATCTTGAGCGCGGTTTCGATCATTGCGGCCGGCACGGGATCCGGCGAGAATCGCCGCACGGTCCGGCGGGCATTCGCGCTCGCATAATCCGCCTCGAGGATGCGGGCGCCCTGATCCGAGGGCAGGCGCTCGGGGCGGTAGGGAATCGGGTGATAGGCCGGGATGCCCGCCGAGTCGCTCATGCCCCGAGGAAACGCGAGGCCATCCCTTTCGTCAAGGGGGAAGCGGGTTCACCCCCGACCGCGCGCCAGGGGACGCCCGTCGCAGCCGTCGCGATCAGGCGCCCGACCCCCGGTGGACAATCCCGCCCCCAGACGGTACTCTGGCCGTCCTCACCTCTCCCATCGACCTGACCCAAGGAGCCCTCCCGTGACCTCTGGCACCGACACCGGCGTGCATGAAGTCTTCGACCTCTCGAGCGAATTCGTCGACCGCATGGCGGCGCTGCGGCCCACCATCGCAACCTACCAGGGCATCCGGGGCCACGACGACAAGTGGGACGACTTCAGCCCCGCGGGCGGGGACGCCGCACGCAAGTTCATCGTCGATTACGAGCGGCGCCTCGCCGCCCTGCCCCCGTCGGAGGATCGTTGGGCGCGCCTCGCGATCCAGGTCATGGGCGAGCACCTCAAGCTCGAGCGCACGTACTTCGACGACGGCGACGACATGCTCGACCTGAACAACATCGCCTCGACGTTCCAGACCATCCGCCAGGTGTTCGACGTCATGGACACCGGGACGGCCGAGGCGTGGGGCAACATGATCACGCGCATCGAGACCATCGCGCGACCGCTCACCGGCTACCGGGAGACGCTGGCGAAGGGGCTCGCCGCCGGCAAGACGGTGTCGATCCGCCAGGTCGAGTCGGTGATCGAGCAGAGCCGCGTGCAGGCCGGGCCGGAGTCGTTCTTCCGCCGCCTGCCAGCGACGCTCGCGGGGTCCGGGGTCAAGGACCCGGCGATCAGCGCCCGCCTCGACGCGGCGATCCCGGTCGCGTGCGCGGCCTACGCGGCGTTCGCCGACTGGCTCGAGGGCGCCTATCTGCCGAAGGCGCTGCCCCAGGACGCGGTCGGCCGCGAGCGCTACGCCCGCCAGACGCGCCGCTTCCTCGGCATGACGATCGATCCCGAGGAGACCTACGCCTGGGGCTGGGAGCAGGTGCGCTCGCTCGAAGCCGCGATGCGCGCCGTCGCCGACCAGATCAAGCCCGGCGCAACGGTGCCCGAAGTGTTCGAGATCCTGAAGACCGACAAGACGCGCGCGGCGAAGGACATTCCGGATTTCGTGCGCATCATGACCGAGCGCCAGATGCAGGCGCTCAAGCAGCTCGACGGCGAACACTTCGACGTGCCCGCCCCGATCCGCAACGTCCTCGTGAAGATCGCGCCCAAGGGTGGCGCGCTCGGCGCGTACTACATCCAGCCCAGCGAGGACTTCAGCCGCCCCGGCACGGTGTGGTACTCGCTCGCGCCCGACGAGACGCACGACATCCCGCTCTACGATCACATTTCGACCGCGTACCACGAGGGCTTCCCCGGACACCACCTGCAATGCGGCATCCAGGTCTTCCTCGCGGACCACCTGTCGCGCCTGCACCGCCTCTCGGTGTGGTACCCGGGCTACGGCGAGGGCTGGGCGCTCTACACCGAGCGCCTGATGGACGAGCTCGGCTACTTCGAGAAGCCCGAGTACGTGCTCGGCATGCTCAACGCGCAGCTGTTCCGCGCCTGCCGCGTGGTGATCGACATCGGCTGCCACCTCGAGCTCAAGATTCCGGCGAGCGAGACCTCGTTCCACCCGGGCGAGACTTGGAACTACGCGTTGGGCGTCGAGATGATGGAGCAGCGCGGCTTCCAGGACCCGCAGTACGCGGCGTCCGAGGTCACGCGCTACCTGGGCTGGCCCGGGCAGGCGATCGCCTACAAGGTGGGCGAACGCGTGATCATGGAGTTGCGCGAGCAGCTCAAGCACAAGAAGGGCGCAGCGTTCAGCCTCAAGGACTTCCACGCCCGCGTGCTCAACTCGGGCCCGGTCGGCCTCGAACTGCTGCGCGAACTCGTGCTCCAGGACTAGGCTCTATGGCGGATTCGAAGCGCGAGATCTACAAGGGCAAGGTCGTCCATCTCTTCGTCGAGACGGTCACCCTGCCGAACGGCCACACCACGGCGCTCGAGGTGATCCATCACCCGGGCGCCGCGGCCGTGGTGCCGTTCCTCGGGGACGGCACCATCCTCCTGGTGCGCCAGTATCGCCACGCTGCCGGGGGTTACCTGTTCGAGATCCCGGCCGGCAAGCTCGACCCGGGCGAGGCGCCCGAGGCGTGCGCGCGCCGCGAGACCGAGGAGGAGGTCGGGCACCGGGTCGGCCGGCTCGAGAAGCTCGGCGCGATCCTGACCACCCCGGGCTTCACCGACGAGATCATCCACCTCTACGCCGGCTACGACCTCGTCCCGACTGCGTCGGCGACCGAGCCCGACGAGGACCTCACGGTGATCCGCATGCCGTTCTCGGAAGCCGTCGCGCGCGTCGAGCGCGGCGAGATCCAGGACGCGAAGAGCATGGCCGCCCTGCTGCTCGCGGCCCGCCGCACGCCTGCCGGCTAGGAAGCCGCGGCCTTCGAGGATTCGCCCGCGAGCACCGGCGCCTCGTCGCGGCGGTAGCGCCTCAGGTCCGGCGTGCGCCACGCAGTGATTGCGGTCGCGACCAGGCAGCCGATGCCGCCGGTGACCACCGAGATCGGGGCCGACCACATCTGCGCCACGAGCCCGGCCTCGAGTTCGCCCAGTTGCGGACCGCCCATGAAGAACACCATGTTGACGCTCGTCATGCGGCCGCGCATGCGATCGGGCGTGGCGAGTTGGCGGATGACATTGCGCAGGACCATGGACACCGTGTCCGCGGCGCCCGTGACCGCCAGGCAGAGGAACGTCAGCCAGAACACGTGCGACCAGCCGAACACGACCGTCGCCAGGCCGTAGACGCCGACGCCGACCAGCAGCACGCGCCCGCGGTGCACGATGCCCTCGGCCGTGCGCACCATGACCGCTCCCGCCAGCATCGCCCCCACCGACGGCGCCGCGTACAGCCAGCCGTAGCCCGTCGCGCCGACCTTCAGGATGTCCTGCGCGAAGATCGGCAGGAGCGCGGTGGCGGAGGAGAAGAACGTCGCGAAGAAGTCGAGCAGCATGGTCGAGCGGATAAGCGGCTGCCGGAACACGAACTTGAGCCCCTCGGCGGCGGCCGCGAGGCTGACCTCGCCACGTTCGTGCGCCGCGGTCTCAGGCAGACCGCGCATCGCGAGCAGCGCGACGATCACCGCGAGGAACGACACCGCGTTGAGCGCATAGACCCAGCCCACGCTGAGCGTCGCGATCAGCACGCCGGCGATCGACGGCCCGAGCACGGCCGCGACCTGGAACATGATCGTGTTGAGGCTGATCGCGTTCGGCAGGTCCTCACGCGGGACGAGCGTGGGCACGAGCGACTGGCGGGCCGGGCCGTCGAACGCCCCCGCCGCCGCACCGAGCGCCGAGAGCGCGTAGAGCGGCCAGACATGGGCCCCGCCCCGGAACGCGTAGACCGCGAGCGCGACCGCGACCGCCGCCATCGCGGTCTGGGTCACGAGCATGAGGCGTCGGCGATCGACCGCGTCGGCGATCACGCCGCTGATGAGCGAGAACACGACGATCGGCACCACGCGCGAGAGGCCCACGAGGCCGAGCGCGAGGCCCTTCTGCCCGGCGGGCACCAGGAGCGAGACGTGCCAGAGGAGCGCCGCCGACTGCATCATCGAGCCGGAGAACGAGACTCCCTGGCCGATCCAGATCAGGCGGTAATTGCGATGGCGGAGCGCGGCAAAGTGGGCGGACACAGGGCGGCATTGTCGCACACAGGGAAGGCTTGCGAAACTCGATCTCGAAGCGTGTAACCGGAGCCATGTCGTGCCATGATCCTTGCCTCGGGCCATCTCCCCGACTTGACCGGGCGACGGAGGAGTCCAGATGCGCATCGCCCTTCCACGTCTCGTTCGCTTCGCGGTCTGCGCCTCGATTCTCCCGATCATGGCGTGCACGCGATCGGCGCCGCCTCCACGGCCAGTCGACCGGGCTACCGGCCTCCGGGCCGAGGTCCTGCCCGCTCCCTACTCGCTGCTTACCGCGATGGCCCTGCCCAAGGCGGCGCCCGCGCCGGGCGATTGGCTCGGCATGCACGAGGAGCATGGACAATCACTCGCAGAGTTTCGGGCGGCCCCGCCACGGCGCCCCACGGGTACGCGGGCGGATCTCGTGCTCGCGCGCTTGGGCACGCCCGGCGCGGAACAACGACGTGTCCTCGCCCTGACCGCGATCTACCTCGAGACGTTCTACGGCATCCCGACTCGATTCGGGCCCGACCTCGAGCTCGCGTCCATCCCATCACGGGCTCGCCGGGCCACGCGTGGTTTCGGCCTTCAAGTCCAATCGCGTTACGTGCTGGATTCCATGCTCGTGGCGTCGCGGCCACCGGACGCCTTCGCGTACGTCGCGTTGAGCACGTTGGATCTCTATCCGGAGCAGGACTGGAATTTCGTGTTCGGACAGGCGTTACCAAGCGAAGGCGTCGGCGTGTGGTCCATGGCCCGCTTCGACGACCCGCGAGATCCTTCCGGGAAGGACCTGCTGCTGACACGCACACTGCACACGGCCGCGCACGAGATGGGCCACCTTCTGGTGCTTCCGCACTGCATCGCCTACGAGTGCCTGATGAACGGCAGCAACAGCCTCCCTGAATCCGACGCGCGCCCGCTGGAACTCTGCCCGGTTTGCATGGCCAAGGTCTGCGGACTACTGAGTCTCGACCCGGCCGCGCGGGCCCGGGACGTGTCCCGCGTGTTGAACGACTTCGACTTAGCCGCCGAAGCCGCCCGGGAGGGCAAAATACAACGGGTCCTGGAGGAGAAATCCACCCCTCGGAGCGGGCAATGACGCGGCCCCGGTGGTACCCTTGATGATCAGCGCGCGCGGCCGGTAGCCCGGCGGCGCCGAGCGCGTTCTCCCAGGCGATGGAGGCCAGCCATGGCGCCCGACTCCTCGATCCACCCCGATGGCATCGGCGCTCTTGCGGTGCTTCGTGGCTTCGTGTCCGTGTCCCTCCTGCTCGCGATCGCCTCACAACCCGCCGCCGCCCGCATTGGCGACGTGGTCGCGCTCGTCGCCGCCGACCGCGTGCAGTCGCTGCCGGCGGAAGGCGTCGGCGGAATCGCTTCCTCGAGCCCTCGAGTCATGGTCGCGGACGCTCGCCTCTCGGGCGCGATGGCGTCCCTCGGCCTCGACAAGATCGCGGCGCTCGGGCCCGAGACCTCGGCGGGCGGGCCGGCAGTGCGCCTCGTCCTCCTGTCTTCAAGCGCGGGCATTCTCGACCCGGCCCTGGCGCGCGCGGCCGCGCGCCAGCTCGTCGCCGCACGCGAGGTCATCGCCGCCACGGTCGACAGGAGCCTCAAGCTCGCGTCCACCATCCCGAACGATCCCGACGTCCCCTACCAGTGGTACGTCGACAGCCCCGGCGACATCCACCTCCCCGAGGGCTGGGATCTCGAGCACGGGTCGGCGTCGGTCGTGATCGGCATCCTCGACACCGGCGTGGACCTCGGGCATCCCGACCTCGCGAGCAAGATCTGGACGAACCCCGGCGAGATTCCCGCGAACGGGATCGACGACGACGGCAACGGCTACATCGACGACCTGCACGGCTGGGACTTTGGCGACGGCGACGCCGATCCCAACCCCGGCCCGATGTTCGACCCGTCCGGCATCGACGAAGGCTTCCACGGCACGATGGTGGCGGGCGTCGCCGCGGCGGCGACGAACAACAGCGAGGGCATCGCCGGCGCGGGTTGGAACTCGACGATCATGCCGCTCAAGGCCGCGAATTCGGCAGGCCAGTTGCTGTTCTCAGCGGCCGGGGCGGGGGTTCTCTACGCGGCCGCGAAGCATATCGGCGTGCTCAACATGAGCCTGGGCAAGGCCAATCCCGACTCCGCCGACCAGGCGTTCTTCCAGGCGCTGATGGACCAGGCGGTCGCCGCGAACGTGGCGTGCGTCGCCTCCGCGGGGAACGAGGGTAGTTCGGTGATCGTGATCCCGGCGGCGTGCAACGGCGTGCTCGCCGTGGGCTCGTGCTCGCAGAACAACACCAGCTCGACGTTCTCCAACTGGGGACCGTGGGTCGACGTCGCCGCGCCGGGCGAGACGATCTGGGGACCGATCTGCCGCAACTACCCGATCGACGACACGAGCCAGATCATCTACGAGTTCTACTTCGGCTGGGACGGCGTCCGGCCCTACATGTTCGCGGATGGCACGTCGTTCGCGTGCCCCCTGGCCGCGGGCGTGTGCGCGCTGGTGCGCGCGCACTTCCCGACCGCGAGCGCAATCGGCGTGATCAATCACGTCACCGCGACCGGCGACGCGATCCTCTACGACCACCCGATCGGCCGGAAGGTCAACGCCCACACCGCGCTCGTGACCACGCTCGCGGTCGGGCCGGACGTGCTCGCGGGTGCGGGCGGGTTGCGGCTCGCCCCGGCGCGGCCGACGCCGTTCGCGGGGAGCACGTCGCTCTCGTATGCGCTGCCGCGCGCCGCGCGCGTGCGCCTCGCCGTGGTCGACGCCGCCGGCCGTCAGGTGCGGATGCTCGCCGACGGCGACGAGACCCCCGGCGCGCACACGCTCTCGTGGGACGGCCGGGACGACGCCGGGCGGGACGCGCCGGTCGGGCTCTACTTCGCGGTGCTCGACGGCGCGGGGGAACGGGCGGTCACGCGGCTGGTGCGCCTGGGGCGCTGACTCCCCGCCTACGCGGAACGGCGAAGGGCGGTCGTGCTCGTAAGGATGCGGGCTAGCTAGCCCTTCCCCCGGCCCTTTCCCGCGCCTTTCCCCTTGCCCTTGGGCGGAACCGGCGTGGCTTTCCGTCGATCCGAACTCCGGAACATCCAGGTCGCTCCCCCGAGGACGGCGCCGTCGCGCTCCGACGCGATCGTGAACCGCCGGGTTCCCGCGCGCAGCGGTTCGCTGCTCCGGTAAGCGACGAGCATCTTGCGGGGCGCCTTCTTGTCGAGCTCGATGCCCTCGATGCTGCCGCTCAGGCTGTCCGCGACGAACTGGGTCGAATAGTCGAGGTGGAGTGCCCTGCGCTCGAACAACCCTTTCTTGCCGAGCGTGAACGGAGCTTCGTGGACGCCATGAAGGCGCTTGTGCGTTCCCTTGGGAAGAACTACGGAGAACGTGAAGTTTGAGGGGAGCCCCGCACGGACGAACCGCAGGGCGAATTCGTCGTCGGGCTGGCGGAGGTCGGGCAGGAACAGCGTTTCCAGATGCCAGGCCTGTGCCTGGAGGTTATCGACGAGGACCAGGTTCCGCTGCGCGATCTGCCGGACGTTGCGGATCAGCCAGCCAGTGTCGGTGCGGGAGCGCGCAGACGCATCGATCACGTCCTCCGGATTCTCGGCGATGGCCATGACGCAGTAGTGGTTGGAACCCGACGGGGGAACGTGCCAGTAGAACGTGGCGACCTCCGGCATCTCCGGGCGGACTTCGGGCAGCATGACGCATTCCACGTTCGGGGACGGACTCATCGCGGGATCGTTCGAGAACGTGTGCCAGGCGGAGGTAGGCGCCATGGGCCCGCACGGGCTGCCCGGGGGCGGAAGCGTGGTCGACCAGAAATCCGCGGGAAGCTCCGGATTGCCAACGTAGGCATCGCGCCACATCGCGAACACGCGCACGTCATGCGCCGGGCGCGTCCCCAGGTTCGTGACCTGAACAAAAATGCGCGCGTCCGAGCCCGGCGTCGGCAACCGGTCCACGATCGTGCCGGGGAAGCCGTCCGCGAGTTCGGTCGGAGTCGATTCGAACGCGACATGATCGACCTTGTCGACACGGTTCTTGGGCTCGGCCAGCGCCGGCGTGTCCACGCGAATGTCCGTGGAGTTCCAGAACTCGACATCGGACCCCGCAACGTAGAAGTCGTTGTCCACGGGATCCTCGACCGGGTGCTCGGGATCCTTGGCGCCGAACACGAACGGGGCTCCGCGGTCGTACACGTCGTCGCGCACGCACAGGGCAACATCCTGGTGGATGGCCTCCGGCCCGAGATCGAATTGCCAGGCGCCGTATCCCATCGTGCCGATCGTGAGAACTCCGGTGTCGGAGGCGACGATGTCGTTCACGCTGAGCGGCCCCGGCAGGCCTTCATTGAACTGGAATAAGGCCAGGGCAACGGGCGAGTTCGTGATCACGCCACGCAGGACCCCGACATCGGTCGCGACGTAGATTATCGTCGGATCGAGCGGGTCCCACGCCACTCCCGTGGCCGGCGACCGGATCGTGAAGACGTGCCAGGTCGTCCCGAAGTCCTTCGTGAAGACAATGTTGCCTGCGCCCTGCGAGCCGTTCATGGCGATCACGGCCCGGGCCGGATCGCGCGGATCGACCGCGATCGCGTTTGGGCGGAAGTTGGGCAGAGTGTTCGTGGTCGGAGTTCCCGTCGGATTGGGAAAGCTGAGGACCGCCGAATGAACGCTGCCGCCCGACAGCGGATCGTCGGCGTACGCAGCGTAGAACCCCTCGCCCGCCGCAACGCGGGTGCGCGCGACCGCGGTCAACTCCGTGCCCGCCGGAAGATCGCCATGTGGCTCCGGATTCCAGTCCTTGCCGTTCACGGTGAAGTACAGCTTGGGCCCGGGATTGGCATTCCGCACCTGGGCGAGCGCGTGATGCCTGTTCTCGCGGCTGGCCGAGATCGGCGAGAACACGTCCATGGTCGTAGGCAGCACCGTGTTCCGGGCGGCGGAACCCGGGACCAGGCTCGGGTAGACCGCGAGTGCGTACGGCCGGTCGTCGCCATCCAGGTTGCAGTAGCCATAGAAGGTCCCGCCGCCCTCGGCGTCCACGGCGAGGTCGCCGACATCGCAGGGGTAGCCCCTGTACCAGGTGCGATTTCCGAACGTGATCAGCCCGCCGTTGTCCTGGGTTCCGCCAGCGAGAACGGGGGCTTTTCCGGGCTGGGTGGTCAGGCGATAGAACTCGGTGATGTCGAGGCCGTGGGCCAGGTTCGTCCAGAAGAACTGGGCGAGCCCGGGACTGCCCGGGACGAAGTCACCCTCGAGACCGTGCAGGCCGCCGTCATCTCCGACGAGGACGCGGCGCCCGCTCGTCGCGTCGAAGGCGATCGCGTGCACGTCGTCGTGCGCGAAGGCATTGCGCATGTCCCAGGACGCGTTGTCCGCCGCGTCGTCGCGGAACCCAGGTTCGGCGCTGCGGAGCAAGACACACCAGTTGTTTCCTCCGTCGTCGGAGCGAAGCAACTGCTTGCTCCCGCAGTAGACGAGGTCTGGTTCGGCGGGATCGACTTCGATCACGCTATTGTAGCCCGCGTAAGGCGGGTCGTCGCCGTCCGCGGACCACAGCGGCACGTTGTCCTCGACCCCGCAGGCGGAAGCGCGAGCATCGAGTTGGGCGTCCATCGGCGTCTGCGGCGTCCGGTTCGTCCACGTGACGCCGCCATCGTTGCTACGGAAGACACCCAGCATCCGTGCGTTCCACTTCGACGGGCCCCGCTGGCTCACGCGCGCATACAAAATGTCGTGATTCGAAGGCGAAAGCGCGAGCGCAATCGGGCCCGCCACGAGGTTTCCGAATGACGGCGAGCGGTTCGTCCATACTCCGGATTCCCGGATCCAGACGCCGGCCGCGCGATACAGGCCGGTATGGGACCCCACCACCAGGCGCGGCGGCGACGCACGGTCGTCGATGACGACATCCGTGCAGGGGGATTGGAACTCTGGAACCGTGCGCTCCCAGACGATGGCGCCGGTGGCGCTGTGGTGTCGCCAGAAGAGGCCCGCGGAAGTGGCGGCATAGACCTCATCGGCCGCAGCCGCGGCGCGCAGGCGGAAGACGACCGCGCCCTGAAGCTCGGCCGGCGTCGGCTCGAGCCTCCAACTTCCCGGGTCCCCGTGAGCGGACGAACGCCAGAGTCCGGGTCCGCCGCGTCGATCGGTCGTGAAGCGATTCGGATCCCCGCCCGCGACGATCACCGCGCCGCTGCCCGGGACGACCACCACGGCGCTGAAGACTCCGATCTTGATCGCGGCCGGATCGGCGGGATCGGGCGGATCCGAAACCCGCCGCCAGGATCCGCCGGCGTCCGTCGATCGCCAGATCCCTCCCACCGTGGCGAGGAACCAGCGCATCCGCTCGGTCGGATCGATCGCGATCGCGGTGACGCGTCCGCCGACGTTCGTCGGGCCGGCGGACTTCCATACCGGCGGTCCACCGACGGCGCTTGTGCCGTAATTCACCTTCGGCTGGTCGAGGATCCAACGCAACGCGCTGTCCCGGAGCGCGGGATAGAGCACGCTGTCCGGGAACGCCCGCGGCGTGATGTAGAACCGCCGGTAAGCTTGGATCGGGTTTTCCCGGTCCCGGATGCGCTCGGCCCCGGCGCGAACGGGCAGCAGCGTCGAAGCCAGCAGGAGCACGACCATCCACGGGCGCATCGCTTTCCCTCCCGATTTCGGGCGGCCCGCCGATCCTCCGGCCGGCCGCCCTACCGCAGCTCAGGACATCGCGGGAACGCTACTTCCGCCTCGCGGCAGGCCGGCGCCGGCTCGCCTTGCGCGGCGCCCTCTTCGCAGACTTCTTCTTCGCGGCCTTTTTCTTGGAGGACTTCTTCTTCGCGACCTTCTTCTTGGAGGACTTCTTCTTCGCGGTCTTCTTCTTGGAGGACTTCGTTCCGCCCGGAGGCCCGCTGCCGTCGACGTCCACGCCGGGATCGAGCGTGAGAACCTGACCATTCGGCTTGGTCAGGGTGACGGTATAGTGGAAGCGCCGCCTCGGGATGGGAAAGGCGATGGCCGACCCCGAATGGAAATCGGTCTCGTCGGGCGCCGTGTACGTGTCCGAGTCGAACGGCGACCCTTCGGGCTTGTCGAAGGTGATGCTGACCCTTCCCCCGTGACCACGCCAGAGGACTCCATCGCCCCGGCGAGGATAGATCAGCACGTTCGGGGGACTGACCGAGATGGCCCCGTTCTGGACACGGATGTGAACCGGGATCCAGTTCTTCTTCGTGCTCGCCTTCTTCGTGCTCGCCTTCTTCGTGCTCGCCTTCTTCGTGCTCGCCTTCTTCACCGGGATCTCCTTTCAGGCCGACTTCCGCGAGCACCGACGGGCTCGCTCCTCGATCAGGAGGCTTGCGACGCGCGGCATCTGCCGCAGGCCGTCAAGCTCCGGATCCTTTTCCAGCTCCAGGAGGCTGCAACCGCGAGCCAAAGCGCTCTCGAGCAGATCTGCCGCGCGCTCGGCGTCTCCCGCCATGTGGTGCACACTCACCGCGCGCAACAGGATGTCGAGATCGTCCGGCGCGATCGCGCGCGCCTTTTCGATCGCATCCAGCGCCTCACGCGTGCGCTCGACCTTGCCCAGCCACAGCGCGAGGTAGGAGAGGAAGCGCGCGTCGTTCGGGTTGACCCGCAACTGCGCGCGCACGAGCGCGAGCGCACGCTGGAACGACCGCCGGGACTCGACCTCGAGCCCGGGCACCCAGCGCTGCGCGTCGGCAAGGTTGCCCCAGGTGCGTGGGTCCATCGGCGTCATGGCAACGGCGCGCTCGAGCGCGGAGACCGAGCCGCGCAGGTCGCCGGCGAGGAAATCGGCCACCCCAAGGCCGATGTAGGCGATGCCGAGCGGCATCACGCTGACCGACCGACCGTAGGCCTCGCGCGCCTCGTCGATGCGCTCGAGCCGGATCAGGGCGCCGCCGAGAGCGGCGAGCACCCGTGCATTGTCCGGCGTGAGCTCCGACGCGCGGCGCCAGCCGTCCACGGCCTCGCCGTACGCGCCCGTGCGGTAGCACAGGAGCGCGAGGCGATCCCAGCTCAGGCAGTGAATCGGCCGCAGGTGGATCGTCTCGCGCGCGGCCTCCTTCGCCTCCTCGAACTGCCCGGCGCCTTCGTAGGCGCGCGACAGGGCGTGCCAGGCGTCCGCGTTTTCGCGTCGGACTTCGAGCGCCGAGCGCAGCGTCGCGATTGCTTCGGCATGGCGCCCCGTCTGCAATTGCAGTCGCCCGAGCGTGACCATGACGTCCGGAGAATGGGGATCGAGCTCGAGCGCCCGCCGGCAGGCCTGCTCCGCGCGCTGGTGCCATTGCGGATCAAGCGAGAGCTCCGACTTGCGCAGGTAGGCCCGGCCCAAGGTCGCCTGCACCACCGCCGTGCCGCCCTCGCTCTGGACAACCTGCTCGAGCAGGCCGATGGCGCCGTCGACTGAGGCCTCGTTGTCGGTTCGTTGCATGTGCCCGAGCGCGCGCAAGTACATCTCGTGTGCGACCGGCGCGCTCAGCCGGCTCCCGCCGCGTACGTGGGTGCCCGAGCCGATCTCGAGGGCGCGGGTGACCGCACCCAACAGGTCGTCCTCGAGGGCGAATGGGTCCGCGATCGTGCCGTCGACCCGTTCTCCCCCCTTCTGCTCGCGATGCTTGAGGTCCAGCACGGAGAAGGACACGCGCAGGCGATCACCCATGCGCTGGACGCTCCCGCTGATCGCCATGTGCGCTCCCAGCGCGCGCGCCTCTTCGATGGCCTCCGCCTCGACGCCGTTTCGCGCGGGAGTCAGGCTCGAGAGCACGCGCAACTCCGGGGCGCGAGCGAGCGCGGAGCGCAGGGATTCCGCCAGGCCCGAGGCGAACGCACTCGAGTCGGCGCCCGCTTCCCCGAGCGACTGGAACGGCAGGATAGCGATTGCGACGCGCCGCGCCGGCTGGAGCCTTCGAGCCGGCGCGATGCGGGGCTTGCGCTCGGTTCGCCCCGTCGCCGTGACCGCCTCGTCCGCGGGAGCGGACTCGAGCAGCGCGCGCAGTTCCGCCGCGAGATGCGCAGCGCTGGCGGGCCGATCGCCCGGCTCCTTCGCGAGCAGACGAAGCACGAGCTGTTCGAGGCGCGGATCCATGGCCACACAGTGGTGGCTTGGCCGCTCGGGCCGGGCGTGCACGATGGCGTGGATCAAGGCTTCCGGGCGCGCGCCCTCGAACGGCGGCCGGCCCGTCAGCGTCTCATAGAGAACGGCTCCGAGCCCGTAGAGGTCGCTGCGCGCGTCGGCGGTGCCGCCCTTCAGCACCTCGGGCGCGAGGTAGAGGATGGTCCCGACAATCGTGTTCGAAGAGGTCGCGCCGGTCGTTTCGAGGTGGCGGGCGACGCCGAAGTCGATCAGGATCGCACGCTCGTCGCGATCGAGCATGATGTTCTTCGGCGTGACGTCGCGATGCACGATGCCGCGTGCGTGCGCGTGCTCGAGCGCATCGGCGATCTCGGCGGCAATCCGGATGGCCTGGGTTCCCGCCACGGGGCGCTCGCGAATGCGGCTCGCGAGAGTCTCGCCCTCGACCAACATGACAGCGAGCCAGAGGCGCCCGTCCTGGTCGCCAGCGTCGTAGAGAGTCGCGATTCCGGGGTGGGAGAGCCGCGAGGTCGCGCGCGCTTCCTGCAGGAAGCGGCGGCGCGCGCCGCCGGATTGGGCAAGCGTATCCGGCAGCAACTTGAGCGCGACGATGCGGCCGAGCAGTTGGTCTTCGGCGCGCCAGACCGTGCCCATCCCCCCCTGGCCAAGCAGGGAAAGGATGCGAAAACGGCCGAAGGTTTCCCCTACCATCGGAGCCTCGATCCAGGATCGCCTGAGTGAGTCCATGAGAACGAAGCTGGCGGCACGGGGGGAATTCCTGAGGAGGTGCCAGCGCAACAAGGCTAGGGACTCGCTCCTCCCCAGTCAAGGAGCGATCGGCAGGAGCTATCGGCGTGCCCGCGGTCGCGGGAGCTGAACACCCAACGACCGCCGGAGGAATCCCCCGGCGGCCTCGGGAAGCAATGGTAGCGGTACGGGGAATCGAACCCCGGTTTGATGGCTGAGAACCATCCGTCCTAACCCCTAGACGATACCGCCACGAAAGGGGTCAACTCGTGCCGCATTATACGGATACCGCGCCCCGCGTCAACCCCTCGCGGGCGCGGCCCGGGCGAGGCGGTAGACCGTCCCGTCCGCGTTCGTGAGATAGAGCTCGCCCTGGGCGTCGAGCCCGAACGAGGTCACGCTGCCCGGCTTGAGGTCCAGCCACGTGCGGCCGGCCGTCGCGCGCCCACCCACGACCCGGAAGCTCCGGATCCAGCCCGAGCAATAATCGGCGAAGAAGTAGGTTCCGGCGAGCTCGGGCATCGCCCGGCCGCGGTACACGAAGCCTCCGGTGATCGAGCAGCCCTCGCCATGCCCGTACTCCACCAGCGGCGCGACCAGCCCGCGCTCGCGGCGGCCCCCCGTCTTGTAGTCGTGCTTCCCCTCGGTCCGGTTCCACCCGTAGTTCAGGCCCGCGGAGTGCAGCGGCGCGACGTCGACCTCCTCCCAGCGGTCCTGCCCGACGTCGGCGATATAGAGGAGCCCGGCAGTCGCGTCGAAACAGAAGCGCCAGGGATTGCGCAGGCCGAGCGCCCAGATCTCCGGCCGGGCGCCCGCGGGCGCGTGCGCGCGGTCGGCGAATGGGTTGTCCGCGGGAATGCGATACGGCGCCGCGGCTGCGGAGTTCGACACGTCGACGTCGAGCCGCAGCAGCTTGCCGAGCAGCGCCGCGGGATTCTGCCCGTTGCCGTGCGGGTCCCCGCCCGCGCCGCCATCGCCCATGCCGACGTAGAGCATGCCGTCGGGCCCGAACAGGATGTGCCCGCCATTGTGATTCGCATAGGGCTGCTTGACCGCGAGCACGAGGCGCGCACTTGCGGGATCCGCGACTTCGGAATTCGCGCTCACGTGGTAGCGCTCGATCCGCGTATCCCCGTTGCGGTCGGTGTAGTCGACGAACACGAAGCCGTTCGTCCTGTACGCGGGGTGGAACGCGATCGACAAGAGCCCGCGCTCGCCGCCGCTGCGCACGCGGTCGGTGAGGTCGAGGAACGGCTCCTCCCGCAGGCGGCCGCCCTTCAGCAGGCGCACGCGGCCGGTCTGCTCGACCACGAACAGCCGCGGGTCGCCCGGCGGCGCGGTCACGTAGAGCGGGTGATCGAGCCCATGCGCCACCTCGACCAGGCGCAGGCCGTGCGTGGCAACGAACGTGTCCGCCGTGTCCGCCGCCGCCGGCGCGCCGGAGCCGCCCGCGCAACCGGGCGCGGAGGCGAGCACGGCGAGGCTCGCGGCCAGCACGCCCCCGCCGAGCGCACGGAGCAGCGCGCGCATCAAGCGCGTTCGCGCGAAGCGGCGCGCCACGCCGCCCACGCGAGCCACGCCCAGCCGGCGAGGAAGGCCAGCCCCCCGAACGGCGTCACCGCGCCCCACGCGGGGACGCCGGTGAGGGTGAACGCATAGAGGCTGCCCGAGAACAGGATGGTCCCCAGCAAGAGGAGCGTGCCGACTCCGCGCACCGCGCCAGGGGAGAGTCGCTGCGCGCCGAGACCGAGCGCGACGAGTGCGATCGCGTGCACGAGCTGGTAGCGCGCGGCCGTCTCGAACACGGTCATGCGATCGGGCGCGAACACGCCGCGCAGTCCGTGCGCGCCAAAGGCGCCCAGCGCCACGGCGATCAGGGCGGAGCATGCTCCCACGGTGGTCCAGATCATGGGCCCACGCTAGGGAACGCGCTGCGCCCGCGCAAGCCTCGATTCCGGACACGTGGTCCGCATGCTAGGATCGCGCATCCCGCTCTCCCACGACGAGGCCACGCATGTCGCGCACGTTCACGATCGATCCCGACATTCGCCGCGCCGAGACGCTCCCGGGTTGGGTCTACTCCGATCCCGGCGTGTTCGAGCGGGCGCGCGAGACGGTGTTTGCCCCGAGCTGGCAGTTCGCGCTCGACGCGCATCGCCTGCCGGCCGCGGGCACGGTCGCGCCGTGCATCTTCCTCGAGGGGATGCTGCCCGAGCCGATCGTGCTCACGCGCGACGAGGCGGATTGCTGGCACGCGCTGTCGAACGTGTGCACGCATCGCGCGAACCTGGTGGCCGAGGCGGACGCGGCGACGCCCGTGCTCCGCTGCCGGTACCACGGTCGGCGCTTCGGGCTCGACGGGCGGTTCAAGTCGATGCCCGAGTTCGAGGACGCGGAGAACTTTCCCACGCCGGCCGATGACCTGCCGCGCATGGAGCTTGGCCGCTGGTCCCGCTTCCTGTTCACCGCGCTCGCGCCGGCGGTGCCGTTTGCCGACTGGGTGGCGCCGCTGGCGACGCGGGTCGGCGGCATGACCATCGACCAGGCGAAGTTCGATCCGGGGCGATCGCGGGACTACGAGATCGCCGCCAACTGGGCGCTCTACGTCGACAACTATCTCGAGGGGTTCCACATTCCGTACGTGCATGCCGGGCTCAACGAGGCGATCGACTACGGAAGCTATACCACCGAAGCCCTCGAGCACGGAGTGCTGCAGGTCGGGCATGCCGAGGGCGCGGTCGCGGCTTACTACCTCTGGCTGTGGCCGAACACGATGTTCAACGTCTATCCGTGGGGCTTCTCGGTGAACGTGGTCAAGCCGCTGGCGGTGGACCGGACGCGGGTCTCGTTCCTGACCTGGGTGGTCGACCCCGCGCGGCTCGATCGCGGAGCCGGCGCGGGACTCCACGGCGTCGAACTCGAGGACGAGGCGGTCGTCCAGAGCGTCATGCAGGGCACCCGGTCGAGGCTCTACCGAAGGGGCCGCTACTCCCCCACCCGCGAACTCGGGGTCCACCGCTTCCACGAGTTGCTCGCCGGGGCCCTCGGCAACGGCTGACGGGGGCAGCCGTTGGGCCGCCTCCGGGCCTCCGGCAAGGGACGAAGGGCCCCGCTTATTGCACGGCAGGGCAATGCATTGCGCCTTCGGGCTCGCCTCGGACCATCGGATTCGTTAGGCTTATCGGCAATGTTCCGCCGGATCGGATCTTGCTCTGATCCGGGGGCATGCACACTGAACACTCCGCCCTCCAAAGGGTCCGCCCGATGCTGCTGCCGCTGCTCTTCGCCCTCGCAGTGATCCAGCCCGACTCGTCGACGGTCGACGCGCGCGAGCTCGCGGCGGCGCGCATCGTGGTCCTCAAGTCGAAGCACGAACTCCAGCTGGTCTCGGGCGGCACCGTCGTCCGCACCTACCGGATCGCGCTCGGCCTCGAGCCCAGATTGCCGAAGGTTCGCCAGGGGGATTTCGCGACGCCGGAGGGCAACTACTACGTGTGCTCGAAGAATCCGAACAGCCGCTACGAGTTCGCGCTCGGCATCAGTTATCCGAGTCCGAACGACGCAGAGCGCGGACTCGAGGCGGGCCTGATCACGCCCGAGGAGCATGGCCGCATCATCGGCGCGTTCGTCAAGCGTGCGGCCCCGCCGGCGAACACGCCGCTCGGCGGCCAGATCATGATCCACGGCAAGGGTTCGAGCTGGGACTGGACCGAGGGCTGCATCGCGCTCAATCACCAGGACATCGAGGCTCTGTTCCGCACCATCCCGATCGGCACGCCGGTCGAGATCCTGCCCTAAAGGCCGCTCTTCACCGGGGGCGGCGGCTTCTTCGAATACGGGTAGCCCTTCTTCAGCAGCTCTTCCAATCCGTGATCCAGTCCGTAGATGTCCCCGTAGAAATACACTTCCCCGTTCTCGAACGCGGAGGCGGTCGCGTAGGTGACGAACACCGGCACCGGAGTGACCACCTCGACGCGGTGGTTGTCAGCGCCCTGCATCGCCTCCTTTACCTGCTCCGGGCCCCAGCCGGGCTGATTGCGCAGCACGTGCACCGCGAGCGCCACCGGATCGCTCACGCGGATGCAGCCGTGGCTGAAGTCGCGGCGCGCGAACCCGAACAGGCCGCCGGTCTGCGTATCGTGCAGGTAGACGTCGTGCATGTTCGGGAACATGAACTTCACCGTCCCGAGCACGTTGTTCGGACCCGGCAGTTGGCGCATGCGCAGGTCTTTGCCGATGCGCTGGAGGTTCGCGGGCGTGAGCGGCAGGCTCTTCGAGCCGTCGGAGTTGCGCTTGACCAGCACGATCCCCTGCCCTTGGAGGCGTTCGGAGTCCCACGCCGCACGGGGGCCGAGTTCGTCCATCATCAGTTCCAGGGGCACTTCCCAGTAAGGCCGGAACACGAGGTAGCTCATGTCCGCGGTGAACAGCGGCGTGGCATTGCGGTCGGCCGACCCGACGAGGACGTCCATCGCGAGCGTGTTGGCCTCGCGGTCGGGCAACGCGCGGTAGGCCTCGAGGCGGTAGGCCGGGATGTTGACCACGATCGGCGGCGCCGTGAACGGCAACGGGAGCCACCGCCAGCGTTCGAGCGCGAGCGTGATCTGCCGCACGTTGTCCTTGAACGGCCGGTTCAACTCCTCGGCGGTGTTCGGCCAGATCACGCCGTCGGGCTCGAGCCCGTGCCGGCGCTGGAAGCGCTTGATGCCGAGCACGATCTCCGGCGAGAAAAGCGTATCGGCGCGCGGCTTCGGGGACTTGACCATGCCGACGTCGCCCAGCGCCTGCAGCCGGCGGCGCAGACGCGCCGCCGCCCGGAACGTCATGCCCGGCTTCAGGTCGGGTGGGAACTTGATCGGGGCCGCGAAACTCGAGTCGCGCACGAGGCCGCGGTACTTCGCGAGCGCGTTCTTCAGCAACCGGTAATGTTCGAGCCCCGGCTGGTGGCGCGCGAGCACCGCGTCCTGCGACCCCGCGTCCCGCAGCGAGTCGACGACCGCATCCAGGGTCCAACTGCGCCGCGGCGCCGGGTACTGCGCCCCCGCCGCCGCCGGGCTTACCCGTCCGTGCTCGAGCGCATCCACGAAGCGCGCGGCCGCGACCGAGAGCGCAAGGTCGAAGCGGGCCAGGCCGAACGGCCCTGCATCGTCCCGTAGTTCCTTCGCCGCGCCTGCCAGCCAGTCGGCGTCATAGTCCGCGGGGTCGAGGCCGAGGGTGTCCGCGCCCGCGAGCCGCTCGATGAGCGCGGTGGCGGCACGCGAGGGCCGCCCCGCCTCGAGCCACACCGGCTGCCAGCCCGCGCGTGCATACATCCGATCGAGGTCCGCGCGCACGTCGGAGAACTCGGGCCAGCGAAGATCGGAGTGACGGCCGGAGCGGACCAGCTTTCGCAGGGCGTCCGTGCCGCCGGGGGCTGCGCTTGCCGTCGGTGATGCAACGGCGCGCACCGGGGCCCCACCGGCCAGCCACAGCGTGGCCGCCAAGAGCAACACGCTGCTCCTTCGGAACAGGACGCGAGTGGACATGGGATCGATCCTCGAGATGGCGTTGGGGGAGACCCGGCGAGTCTAGCGCCCGCCTCCGGGCAAAGACAACACCCCCCCCGCCCGTGGCGGAGGAGGCGCGTAGGTTGGCTGCCCGGCAAGGATTCGAACCTCGACTAACTGGTCCAGAGCCAGTCGTGCTACCGTTACACCACCGGGCAGCATATTCAGTTGTCGCGCAATCACTTGGGCGGCCGGTCCGCAACGCGAACCGGCCGTCGATGTGAGCGCAGTCTACGGAGCGGAGCGGGCGGTGTCAACCGCGCGGCACGACCCTAGGAGGACTGCCGCAGCGCCGAGTGGTCGGTGGCCCACAGCCCGGCGGCCGAGCGCAACCGCTCGAGCGTGCGGCGCTTGCCGAGCAGGCGCATCACCTCGAAGATTCCCGGCGCCACCTTGCGCCCCGTGAGCGCCACCCGCGCCGGAAAGAACAGGTCCCCCGCTTTGACTCCCATGCGCTCGGCCAGCGCGCGCACCGCGGCCTCGAGCGGCTCGAGTTCGAACGGTTCGACGGACTCGATGGCCCTTGCCAACTCGAGCAGGCGATGGTCGCCCTCGGGCCGGCGCGCGAACTCGGCGCGCGCGTCGTCCGCGATCTCGACCGGGTCCTTGAACGCGAAGCCTGCGTAGCCCTCGACGTCGGCCAGGGTCTTCAGGCGCTCGCCCACGGCCTCGACCGCGAGCGCGAGGAACGCCGGCACGTCCCCCACCACGTCGGCCGACGGCTCCCGCCCGATCTCCTTCAGGTAGGCGCGGACACGCGCGACGCGCTCCGCGAGCGGCATGGCCTTGAGGTACTGGCCGTTCATCCACTCCAGCTTGTCCTTGTCGAAGATGGCGCCCGTGTTGTTCACGCGCTCGAGCGAGAACTTCTCGATCAACTCGGGCACGGTGAAGATCTCCTGCTCCCCGTCCCACGACCAACCGAGCAGCACCAGGAAGTTGATCAGCGCCTCGGGCAGGTAGCCGCGGGCCTTGAAGTCGGAGACGAACGTCGCGTCCTCGCCGCTGCGCTTGGACATCTTGGTCCGGTCCGGGTTCAGGATCAGCGACATGTGGGCGAACTCGGGGATGGCGTAGCCGAGCGCCTCGTAGAGCATGACCTGGCGCGGCGTGTTCGAGAGGTGCTCCTCGGCGCGCAGGACGTGCGAGATCTTCATGCCCGCGTCGTCCACCGCGCACGCGAAGTTGTACGTCGGCAGGCCGTTCGCACGCAGGATCACGAAGTCGCCGACCTGGTCGCCCGGGAACGTGACGTCCTTGCGCACATGGTCGTGAAACGTCACCGGCGTGCCCGGCACGCGGAAGCGGATCGCCTCCCCCTTGCCCGCGGTGCGGCGCTCGGCGCGCTCGGCCTCCGTGAGATCCCGGCAGGTCCCGGCATAATGCGGCGGCTGGCCCGCCTTCTGCTGGGCCTTTCGGTGCGCCTCGAGCTCTTCGTCGGTGCAGTAGCAGTAGAACGCCTTGCCCGCGGCGAGCAGGCGCTCGGCGTCCTTCCGGTAGAGCTCGATGCGCTCGCTCTGGCGGTACGGCCCGTACGGGCCGCCGACATCCGGGCCCTCGGCCCAGTCGAGGCCGAGCCAGGCGAGATCGGCGATCACCTGCGCCTCGGCGGCGCGGGTCGAGCGCACGAGGTCGGTGTCTTCGCTGCGCAGGAGGAACGTGCCGCCATGGTGGCGGGCGAACAGCCAGTTGAAGAGCGCCGTGCGGGCTCCCCCGATGTGGAGGGAGCCCGTCGGGCTGGGAGCGAATCGAACTCGGACCGGCCCTGGTGCGACTTCGGTCAAGCGTGCCTCCGTGCTCGGGACACCGGTCCTAGGGCGCGATCAGGAGCGCCTTCTTGCGCAAGCGGGCCGGCCCTGCGACGTATTCGTAGAAGTAGACGCCGGAGCCCACGCGCACACCGCCATCGTCCTTGCCGTCCCAGGTCACCTGGTAGCGACCGGGAGGCACGACCTGGTCCACCAGCGTGCGCACCGCGCGTCCGCGGACGTCGAAGAAGCGCAGCGTGGTATGGACCGTCGGACCGGCGCTCTCGGGCACGCCGTAGGCGATCGAAGTGCGGCCGTTGCTCGACGGGTTCGGGAAGTTCTGCGTGACGAACGCGAGCCTCGGCGCCTCGGCCGATGCCATCGCTGCGAACGGCCCGTAACCCACAAACGCGTCGCCCGGCAGCTCGGCCCGGCGCACCAGCATGTAGCGGTAGACTTCGCCCGGCAGCGCCGAGCCGTCGGTGTAGGAGACGAGGTCGCCCGGCTTGACCGTGAACGACTCCGTGTTGATGCGCGTGAACTCCGAAGGCAGGGATGTGGCGATCGAGCCCACGGCACCGTTGCCGGCCGCGCGATAGAGATCGAACCGGCCCGCGGCTTCGGGCGTCGGGGGCAGCGCGAACGTGAGACCAAGCCCCGCCTGCGCGTCGTCCTTGGACGAGAACGCCACGGTGTTCGTGCCGACCACGATCGGCGCGCCGAGGCGCCCCTGCCGGAACTGGTCATGGCGCCACATCGCCCATGCCGGGGCGCCATTCGGCGAGAACGCGCCCGGGTAGTCCCACATGTACACGTTCTTGTCCCAACACGAGACCAGGATCTCCGTCAACCCGTCCTGGTCGACGTCCCACACCAGCGGCGTGCCGCGCACCTCGCCGTTGAGCTTGATCGGGAAGCCCGCCATCAGCGAGCCGTCGTTGTCGAACGCGTAGAGGTTCGCGTCCTCGCCACCGACCAGCACCTCGTTCTGGCCGTCGCCGTCGATGTCGGCGACGATCGGCGAGCTCTCCGACGCCTTGGCGGCGTACGAGTAGCGCACGTTCGACCACTGACTGATCAGCGTGCCGTTCGGCCGGAACACCTTCACGTAGCCGTCCGTGGTGTTGATCACGATGTCCTTCTGGCCGAGGCCTTCCATGTCGGCGAGGGTCGGCGAGGGGTACTTCGAGACACCGTCAGCCTGCACGTTGGTCACCGGGAATCCCGGCTGGAACGTGCCGTTCGCCTTGTACACGAGAAGCTTGTTGTTGTTGGCCGTGATCGCGATCTCGAGGATACCGTCGTTGTCGATATCGCCGACCGCGGGGGAGCCGGTCGTGCCCGCGAACATGTTCTGCGGCCACCCGGGCAGTGCGGTCCCGTCTCCGCGCCAGGCGTTGAGCATGCCGTCGAAGCCGGCATAGATGATGTCGAGCTTGCCGTCGCCGTCGAGATCGGCGAGCGCGGGGCTCGAGTCGTTGTAGGGCTGCGGCAGTGCCTTGAACACGCCGTTGGTCGCCGGGTTCGAGTCCCCGTCCATGACCTGCGTGCCGTCCCAGTTGAACGCGAAGAGCTTGGGCCCGCGCGAGCCGAACACGATCTCCGGCTGGGGATCGGAGTCGATGTTCCCGACCGCGGCGGAGGACCACACGATCTCGCCCAGGAACACGGGGAAGCCCGGGAAATCATCGCCGTTGGCCTCGAACACATGCAGGGTCTTGGTGTCCCAATCGGGCGCGATCAACTCCCAGGTGCCGTTGAGGTCGAGGTCGGCGATGGTGACGCCGCCCGCATAGTACGAGCCCTCGGTGGTGAAGTCGCCGGAGGTGCGCTCGGTGCCGTCCGCGTCGCGCACGGGGGTTCCGTCCGCATGCCAGGCGTAGATCACGTTCGAGCCCGCGACGATCTCGTACGACGAGTCATTCGAGTTGTCGATGTTCCCGATCACCAGCGACGAGGGCATGCTGCGCTCGGTGGTCAGCGGATAGTTCGCGTGCAGCGGCGGGTTGGTCGAGGCCGAGGCCACCGCCGACCTGCTCGATTCGTTGCCCGAGGAGTCCACGACCGAGATCTGGTAGTAGAAGCGCGTCAGCGGCGGGAGCCCCGCGTCGACGTAGTACGCCGTGCGGTCGGTCGGCGTGAGATTCACCCTGGTGAACGGACCCACCTGCGACGAAGCGCGGTAGACATTGTAGCCGGCCGCATCGGCGCTCAAGGTCTTCTTCCACACCATCGTGATCGAGGTCGCCGCCCCGGCGCCGACCAGGCCCGTGACCCCGACCGGCTGGAGCAGGTCGAGTGTGCGCGTATAGCGCACGCCGAAGCCGTCGATGATCGACAGTTGCAGGGACGGATTGACGCCCGTGCTGCTCACGATGCGGAATGGCGTGCCGGTCGCGTTCGCACCGGGCGCGACGTCCCCGAAGCTGGACGTGTTGACCGGGATCGTGATGCCCGGCGACGAGGTCGTGATCGTCGCAACGAGGTTCTTCGCGATCCCGCTCGTGGTGTTGCGCAACGTGATCTGGTAGTCAACGGCCTCGCCGACGTCGAGTCGACCATTGTTGTTGCCGCTCGTGCCATTCGTGCCGTTATCGGTGATCAGGTTCGCGACGTGCACGAGGTTCGGCGACTTCACCGGCAGCCGGAAATTGTCCACCCAGTGCAGGCTCCCCGAGAAGATGTCGAGCTGGAACGCGATCTCGGTCCCGTCCGGCGTATCCTCGTCGATCACGATGCGGTAGGCGGGGCCCGGCGCGGTCGCGCCGGCGTTCACCGTGCCGTAGGTCCCGCTCGCCGTCTGGATCGTGGCGCGCGGATCGGTCGTGGAGAGCGTCGTGGTCACCGACGGGGCCGGGACGCCGCCGCCATTCTTGAGGGGCAGGCGCCAATCGATCGTCTCGCCCGCATCCGCGAGTCCATCATTGCCGCCCAGCGTGCCGCCGAAGATGTCGTCGTCGATCGTGCGGTCCGCGGCGCGCGAGACCAGCACCGCCCCAACCGGCGCACCGAACGTCATCGTGCCCTCGAACGGGCGATAGCCGCCGCCGTCGGTCACGGTCACGTAGGCCGAGCCGGTGCTCTCCGGGCGCACGTGCAGCAGCGCGTCCCCCGCCGCATCGGTGAGCTGGACTTCGTATTCCTCCCCGCTCTTGAGCAGGCACACGCGGGCGCCCTCAAGCGCGCTTCCGCCATCCTGCACGTGCACCGTGATGGTGGTGTCCGAGAGCGGAATCGTCGCGGGATAGGTCACACTCATGGTGAGCGGCTTGCGCCACCAGATGGGCAGTTCGGGATCGCCCAGCAAGTTGAGCGTGTATTGCGTCCAGCGATGCGTGTTGTCGTAGAATGCGAGCCCGGTGAACGGCACCTTCTGCTGCGCGAACGCCTGGCCCAGCGTCGCCACCTTGTTCTGGAATACGAGCTTGTAGAACTCGTCCTGGTAGGATCGCCCGGTGACCGGGAAGTCCTCGCGCGTCGAGCCGACGTTCGCCACGGCGCCGCCGTGGGAGTTGACCAGGAACGCCTCGCCGAGCGACGCGAAGTCGATCGCGTTCGAGGTGCAGTTGATCGAGTACAACAGCCAGGTCCGGTTGCCGTTGGTCAACGCGTCGGCATCCGGGTTGGTGAGCGGCCCGTCCCCTACCGACATCGAGTTGCGATAACCGTGGCCGACGTGGTGCATCAGACCCCAGCCCTTGTTCAGGCTGTCGATCAGCGCCGCGCGCGTGAGCCTGACGGCGCCGACCGTGTCGTATGCCGTGTAGTTCTCGTACATGCGGCGAGCCTGCATCCCGGGCGCCAGCTTGCGGATCGCCGACTCCGCGTCCGAGGCGCCGTCGAGCGAGATCGAGTAACCCGGGAACCAGTCCTGCGGGAACAGGACCTCGGCCGCGAAAATGCCCTTGTTCTCATAGTCCCCGAGCGGGGTGCGGCTGTACTGCAGGGTCTTGTCGACGAACGTCTGCGCCTGCGTGACCGAGGTGATCGGCGCGCGGCCGACGAACACGTCGGGGATGAGATTGACGCCGTCGCCCAGGTTGCCGGAGTCCTGGAACGCCTCGCCGAAGAGGGAATCGCCGTCGGCGTTCCAGTTCCCGTCGACGTCGGAGTAGTACAGGTCCGTCGGGATGTAGTTGCCCGAGAAGAACGTCGTGTAGCCGTAGCGCGGCGGGATGACGTCGGTGTCGCCGCCGAGCAGGACGTGGGTCGTGCCCCACTGCAGGTAGGCGTCCTTGATGAAGCGGCGGATGCGGTCCTGCAGGTCCACGCCGTAGGGGTAGTTCGCCTGGATGAACTCGACCGTGCGCACGATCGTGGGCACGCCGGTGCGCGTGCGCCAGTCGGCGAGGCGCTGCAACTGCGCCGACATCGCGGCGTTGGTGATGATCAGGTATTCGACCGGGCTGCCCTCGACGCTCGGCACGGACGTCGGGGCGAACCCGCCGCCTGCGCCCTGCGTCCGCACGCCGGCCCCGGACTCGATGCGAGCCCCGGCAAAGCTCTCCGGAGCCAGGTGATCGAGGCCGCGGCCGAACGCGCCGGCGGAGACATCGAACTGCGCTTCCCACTCGGGAACGACGCGGCGGCGCACCGAGAGTTCCGCGTTCGGATCGGATTCGGTCACGACGCGCACTTCGATGCGGGTGGCGATCTCGAGTTCTCCGGTCGAAGGCCGCACGCGCACCGGGTGGAGTGCGAGCGTCGCGAGCGGGCGCCCGCGCATGATGCCGGTGGAGCCGAGCGTGCCGGCGCGCGCGGGGAACCATTCCTTGGAACCGTAGATCGCGGGATCCTCATCGCTGCCGAGACGTGGAAATCCCGGGACGATCGCCTGCGCCGTGCGCAAGTGGCCCGGGGCTGTCCCGAGCGTCGTCCATCCGCTGGCCTCGATCGTCGCCGAGCGCGCCCGCAGCCCGGCCGCGAGTTCGACGAACACGGGCACGACCGGCAACTCCGGTGCGCCGGGAGCCCCGTCCGGAACGGCACCCTCTAACGCCACCACGACGCCGGCCGCGGTTTGGTTCACGACCACGAACGAGGGCGAGAACTCGAAGCTCTTGACGACATCGCCGCGGGCGGAGCCCGGTGCGAACGCGACGCAGACGGCGACGGCGAGCGCGACGGCGTGAAGGTCGATCCGCGGCATGATGGGCGATCGAAGGGATGGCATCGGGATCTCCTGCGGACTTCACGGTGGAACCAATGGACGCGATCGAGCAGAACTCGGATACGGGCCGATCCCGACGGCAGGGAGGATCGGGACGGCAGACGAAACGGAGGGCTCGTTTCGCCAATGCTGCCGGGCAAGCAATCCCCAAAACAATATCTGCTTAACGATTTATTGTCAAGAAGTTGGGGCCCCGCCCCCGCGATGGATCCGGCGCAGGTCCAGGCCCCGCCGAACATGGAAACGAGCCCCCACCCACGGAGCCCTCAGGATCGCGATTTCCTCGATGCGCGCGAGCGGCACCAACGGCGCGTCGGACTCGAGGAGCGTCCCCACCTGCTCGGCGATCGCCTGGCGGGCCACCGGGTCGCTCTCCTCCAGCCCGTGGAGCAGCAGGGAATCCAGGCCCGAATCCGGGTGGTACCACGCCAAATTCCCGGCCCAGCCCGAGCGCAGCCCGCGGTTGAGCAACATGGCGGACAGGCCCTCGAGGTCGTCCGCGCACGGGGCCTGCCAGGGCAGGAGGATCGCCAGCGCGCCCCGCCGGGCCAGGGCGGCCCGGGCCCAGTCCGATCGGGCCACCGGCACGCCATCGACCTGGATCGAGGCGCGGGCGAGACCAGGGGTGAGCGCCTCGAGCCCCTCGGCGAACGCGCTGGCGCGCGGAACCGTGACCGCCACCCGGGCGCCCGTGTACCGCTTCGCCGCCTCGAGGAACTGGCGCGCGCGGGCCGGATCGTAGCCCGGAGCCTGTCCCCCGCCCGCTTCGCCGCGCGCGAAGCCGCGCTCAGGACTGGTGTAGGCGCCGAACTCCTCGACCAGGCGCTGACGGTTCACGCCCCACGCCACCGCCTGCCGCACGTCGCGCCGGGCGAGCGGGGCGAGCTCGGCATTGAGCGCGAGGATCCAGCGCACGGGCGGGTCGGTCGACCCGGTCACGCGCGCCAGCGCGGCGGTGCGCCCGAGGCGCTCGCCGTACTCGAGCGGCGGCGGGCAGGCGAGCTCGACCCGTCCGTTCTCGAGGCCGAGCAGCGTCTGCCGAGCGGTGCGATGGGAGAGCACGCGAATCGTGTCCGCGTAACCCCGCGCAGCCTCGGCCGCAGAGGCCTCCGCCAGACCGGGGTCATAGTGCCGGTTGCGCACGAACAACAACGTGTCGCGACCGACACGCACCGTCGCATAGGGGCCGTTGGTCGCGGGAAACGCGCCGTAGGATGCTCCGAGACGCGCGTCCGCGCTTTCGGGCACGGGGATCGCGTAGCGTGGCTGGGCGAGTTTCTCGAGCAGGAACGAGTCCCGCCACGCCAGGCGCAGCACGACGGTCGCCGGGTCGGGCGCCGAAGCGCCGAGCGGCGGCGGCATGCGCGTCCCCTGGTCGAGCGCGCCTTCGAGCGCGACGAACTGCGGCGCCCCCGGCGAGCGCAGCGCGCCCGGCCGGAACAGCCGCGCGAGGCCGTGCACGAAATCCTGCGCCACGATCGCCGATCCGTCCGCGTAGCGCAGCCCGGGCCGAAGCGCGAAGCGATACGTGCGCCCATCGGGACTGATCGTGAACGACTGCGCGCACGCAGGCCGCACGCGGCCGGAGTCGTCGAATGCGACCAGGCCCTCGAACACGAGATCGAGGTAGGGCGTGGCCTCGGGGTCCCAGGCGAATGCGGGGTCGAGCGTGGCGAGCGAGTCCCGTTGCGCAATCGTGAGCGTGCCGCCGGGGTGGGCCTTGCCGTCGTCCGCCCTGCCGGAGCAACCGGACAGGGCAATCGCGAGCACGACCGCACAGGCGATGCGCGACACGTCCTTGAGTCGTGGCATGCCGCCAATCTAGGGCCGGCCCGGGACGTCGGCAAGTCCGCGTTGCCCGCGGGTGGTGCCCGTCCCTCCGCTTTGCTAGGTTCGCGGGGTGACGACGACCCTCCCCGCGATCGACCTGCTCGACGATCTGAACTCCGCCCAGAGCGCCGCGGTCACCCACGGCGAGGGCCCGCTGCTCGTGCTCGCGGGCGCGGGCACCGGCAAGACCCGCGTGCTCGCGCGCCGCATCGCGTGGCTGATCGCGACCCGCAAGGCCGAGCCCGCGGAGATCCTCGCGCTCACCTTCACCGACAAGGCCGCGCAGGAGATGGAGGAGCGAGTCGATCGCCTGGTCCCGTTCGGCTACACCGAGACCACGCTCTCGACGTTCCACGCGTTCGGACGCCGGCTCCTGACCGAGTTCGGGATGCTGCTCGGTCTGCCCGCCGAGCCGCGCGTCCTGACCCAGCCCGAGACCGTGGTGTTCCTGCGCGAGCACCTGTTCGCGCTGCCGCTCGAGCGCCTGCGTCCCGCCGGCGACCCGACGAAGCACCTCGAGCAACTGGTGCGCCACTTCGGCCGGCTCGCCGACGAGGACATCGCTCCCGCCGCCTACGCGGCCCACGCCGACGCCGAGCGCGCGGCCGCGCACGGGGCCGGCGACGCGGCGCGGCGCGATCGCGCGGAGCTGTTCGGCGAGCTGGCAGCGTGCTACCGCGCGTACAACGAGCTGCTGGCGAGCGCGGGCCTCGTCGACTTCGCCGGCCTGTTGTCGCTCTCGCTGCGCTTGCTGCGCGAGCAGCCGGCGCTGGCGGCGGAACTGCGCCGCCGCTACCGCTGGATTCTGGTCGACGAGTTCCAGGACACGAACTTCGCGCAGTTCGAGCTGGTCAAGGCGCTCGGCGGCGCGCGGCCGAACCTCACCGTGGTCGGCGACGACGACCAGAGCATCTACAAGTTCCGCGGCGCCTCGATCTCGAACATCCTCGAGTTCCAGGCCGCGTTCCCCGAGTGTGCGACCCACGTGCTGGTCGAGAATTACCGCTCGACCCAGGCGATCCTCGACGCTTCGTACCGCCTGATCCAGCACAACAACCCCGCGCGGCTCGAGGTCCAGGCCAACGTCGACAAGCGTCTGCGCGCGTCCGGTCCCGTGCCCGAGGGCCCGCCCGTCGAGGCGCGCGGGTTCGACTCGCCGTCGACCGAGGCCGACTTCGTGGCCGAGCGCATTGCCCTGCTCGTCGAGTCCGGGCAACGGCGCTACGGCGATTTCGCCGTGCTCGTGCGTCGCCACGCCGCGAGCGACCCGATCGCGCGCGCGCTCAACCTGCGCGGCGTGCCGTGCCGCGTGGCCGCGGGCGGCGGGCTGTACGACCGCCCCGAGGTCCTGGCCTGCCTCGACGCGCTGGCCGCGATCGCCGACCCGACCGACGACCGCGCGCTCTACTTCCTCGCCGCCTCGGAGATCTACGACGTGCCCGCGCTCGGCCTCGCCGAGCTGAGGCGCGGCGCCGAGCGGCGCAACCGCGGCCTGTGGGCCACGACCCTCGACGCGCTCGCGCTGGGCGCCGTGCCCGATCCGGCGACGCGCGCGGCGCTCGAGCGGCTCGCCGCGGACCTCACCGAGCTGCGTCCGTTCGCGCTCCGGCATTCGACCGGCGAGACGCTCTATCGCTACCTCGCGCAGAGCGGCTACCTCGAGCGCCTGACGCGCGCGGGCGCCGAGGGCAGCGCGCTCGCCGACGCGCAGGTGCAGAACCTCGCGCGGCTGTTCGACATCGCGCGCGGGTTCGGACGGCTCGCGGTGCGCGACCGCCCGATCGAATTCGTGCGCCACCTCGCGGTCCTGCGCCAGGCCGGCGATGACCCGCGCGCCGCCGAGCCCGACGGCGACGAGGACGCGGTGCACGTGCTGACGGTGCACCGCGCGAAGGGGCTCGAGTTCCCGGTGGTCTTCCTCGTCGGGCTCGAGGCGAACCACTTTCCGGGCATCGCGAAGCCCGACCCCCTGCCCTTCCCCGAGGCGCTGATCCGCCAGGCGCTGCCGGGCGGCAACGTGCACCGCGCCGAGGAACGGCGCCTGTTCTACGTCGGCATGACCCGCGCGCGCGAGGCGCTGTGCCTGACCTGGGCGGTCGACCACGGCGGCGTCCGCCAGTGGAAGGCGTCGCCGTTCGTGCTCGAGGCGCTCGACCGCGCGCAGGTCGAGGTCCCGGTGACGCGCGCGAGCGCGGCCGATCACCTCCACCGCCACATGGCCGTGCCCGAGCCGATGGCGCTGCCGCTCCTGCCCATGGCCTTTGACGAGACGCTCGAGCTGTCCAACCGCCAGGTCGACGACTGGCTGACCTGCCCCCTCAAGTACAAGTACGCACACCTGCTCAAGGTGCCGCTGCTGCCGCACCACTCGGTCGGCTACGGCCTCGCGCTCCACAACGCGATTCGGGACTATTACGTCCATGCGCGCGAGGGCTGGCCGGTCGACGCGGACCGCCTCGTCCAGGTGTTCGAGGAGTCGTGGACGGGCGAAGGCTTCATCACGCGCGAACACGAGCGCCAGCGTCTCGCTCAAGGACAGGCCGCGATCCGCGCGTGGTACGAGCGCGAGCGATTGCACCCGTCGAAGCCCGCGATCATCGAGGGCGCATTCCGCTTCGCGCTCGGTGCGAACGTCGTGCGCGGCCGCTTCGACCGCGTGGACGTGCGCCCGGAGGGTCCGGTGATCGTCGACTTCAAGTCGAGCGACATGGCCGACGCCGACAAGGCGGTCACGCGCGCCGCCGGCAGCCTCCAGCTCGCGGTCTACGCGCTCGCCTACGAGGAGACCAGCGAGGACCACCGCCGCCCCGCCGCGGTCGAGCTGCACTTCATCGAGTCGGGCGTCGTCGGCCGGGCGGACGTGACCGAGCAGACGATCGCCGGCGCGCGCGACTCGATCCTCCGAGCGGCGACCGGCATCCGGGCGCGGGAGTTCACGGCGACACCCGGCTACAAGGAGTGCGGCTACTGCGCCTACAACGCGATCTGCCCGGCGAAGGCGCGCGGGGCGTTCGGGTGAGCAACCGCTCTCCCGATCGCTCCCTCGTTCCCCCCGACTGGCTCGAGCAGGCGATCATGGTCGCGCGCGGCGCGGGCCGGATCCTGCGCGAGGGCTACGGCCGCCCGGGGACGATCGACTACAAGGGCGGCATCGACCTCGTCACCGAGTACGACCGCCGCAGCGAGGCCTTCGTGCGCACCGAGCTGGCGCGGCGTTTCCCGGGGCACGCCTGGCTGGGTGAGGAGTCGGGCGCTTCGGCTGCCGCGGACGGGCCGGCGCCCGATTTTCGATGGATCGTCGACCCGCTCGACGGCACCACGAATTTTGCCCACGCCTATCCATTCTTCGCCGTCTCGATCGCGCTGGAATTTCTCGGCGAACGGGCTCTCGGCGTGGTCTACGACCCGCTGCGCGACGAGTGTTTCAGCGCGCTGCGGGGTGCCGGCGCGTGGCTCAACGGCGTGCCGATGACGGTCTCGCGCGAGGCGCGCATGGGGCGCGCGCTGGCGGCCACCGGCTTCGCCTACGACGTGCACGAGAAGCCCGAGGAGACGCTGCGCTTCTTCTCCCCGTTCCTCTCGCGCGTCCAGGGCATCCGCCGCGACGGCTCGGCGGCGCTCAACCTCGCGTACCTCGCGTGCGGAAGATTCGACCTGTTCTGGGAGGTCAAGCTGCATGCCTGGGACGTCGCGGCGGCAGCCTTGCTGGTCGAGGAGGCGGGCGGCGTGGTCACCGACTTCGCGGGCGGGCCGATGCCGAAGGACGGGTTCGAGGTCGCGGGATCGAACGGGGCGCTGCAGGGGGAGCTGCTCGCAGTTTTGAGGGAGATCGAGCGGCTGGAACGCTAGGCAACTGCTAATGCGTCGCGTGACGTTTCAAAAACACCTCAACGTCTCGGTTGTACGCAGCGAGGTCGGCATTGTAACCGTCTACTCTGGAGTTGAAGGAGTCCGCGAGCGACCGATGACGCTCCACAGCTTGCGGAGTAACATCGCCGGATGCGAGCCCCTCCAGCCGATGTAACTCGGCCTGCATCGACGCCAACGTATCAGTGCGGGCCTCCAAGTTCCGTCGTCGGAGTTGAAGCACTTCCTTGACGATCGCATCGTCTCTCGATTCACTTCCCATCCCCGCACCGATTCCCGGACGTGAGGCTGGATCTGAGACAGCCCCCTTTTCGCTCGCGGAGAACAAGAGGGTCATCAACACAACCGCTGCGGGGACTGTTATCGCCCCAATGATTCGACTTGGTGTCGGTCGGTTACTAGTCTGACGCTTGTCGTACGCTTCACCGCTCCTCCGGGCATGATTCTCAAGCTCTTCTAAAAGTTGCCGAACATCGGCGTTGTCATCCAAAGCGAGACTTTGACGTGCGGCTTCAATCGCGAGGGCCAGCCTGCCGTCGTTTGCAGTTTGGACTGCCAGTGAGGCGAGCAGCACAGCGTTAAACTCGACCTCTTGACGTCCACCTGTGAGATTGGTCCACCAGCACTGAATGGTGTATATAGGCCCCCAAGGAAAGCCCCACCATCCTAGAAGCGCCGTTACGGCATTGAGCTGAAGTGCGATGTGATCACGACAGGACGAACAGTAGATCCCGCCTTTGCCTCGCCGAAGCGTGACAAGTAGAAAACTCATCGCATACATGAAGGCCGCTCCCCGAAGGGTGGCGTCAATCCGGCCGCAGGATTGGCAACGGATGATCTCTAGGACTGGCGCATCACCGGAGTCCGAGGGGGTAGACCCGGCCGCGACAGACTCTGCTCGGACCACACGGAGGTCGTAGGAAGCCCTCTCAGTGGGATCGCGGAGAGTCTCATACGCTTGCTGCAGCTTCTTGAATCGTTCCCCGGCTCCCGGGGTCTGGTCCTGGTCAGGATGAAGTTCAAGAGCTCGCTTACGATATGCGCGCTTAATCTCAGCATTACTTGCATTGCGCGCCACTTCAAGGATGTCGTAGAAGGTTCGAACTTGCTTCATCTCTTTGCTCCAAATGCGACTGCACCTCGGACGGTGGACGCGGAACTATACTACTCTACGAGGTCGAATGCCAGCGACTTCTTGACCACCACCGAGCTCGTCAAGTCCGTCACCGTGACGTCGATGCGATACGGGCCCGGCGCCTGCTCGGACAGGTTCGCGCTCACGTACTGGAAGCGTGCGCGACCGGGCACTTCGTCGACGTTCGCGACGCTGACGACCGGATCGTTCTTGCGCGGGTTGACGACCTTGAGAAAGAACGGGCGGCGGTCTTTCCTCGTCGACTGGATCTGGTACTCGATCGAAAGCTGCCCCCGGCCCGCCTCGTCGCTCACCAGGTTGTAGACCTCGAAGTAGAAGCCGAACGGCTGGTCGCGGGGCGCGCGCGCGAGCGGGTTCGGGTAGACCGAGTAGTTGGTCTTCGCGAACGGCGTGTTGCGCCGGCCCGCCTCCTGGCCGCAGGCGAGTTCGAGGTCGGAGATCTCGAGCTTGCCCGATTGCGAGGGCACGACGGTCACCGGAACGCGCCAGCTGCCGGCGGCCCCCCGCACGGTGTCGCGCGCGGCCATGCCGACCACGTAGCGCCCCGGCGGCAGGTCGAAGTTGAACTGCAGGAGCCCGACCGTGTCGCTCATGCAGACCGCGGGAATCGCGGTCGAGACGCGCGCGACTTCCTCGAACGTCGAGTCCTTGTAGACGACCGCCTCGCCGAACAGGTCGCGCGGCGCGTCGCGGCCGATCACGGCCAGCCAGCCCTCGACGCGCGCCGCGGGCGCGGTGCCGCCGGGCGCCCCCCGACCCGGCGCGGAGGCCGCGCTCGCAGGCGCGACGGAGGCACGCGGATCGAAACCCTCGACGCGGCGGAACAGCCCGACGCGCGCGGCGCCGACGAGCCGCGCCTGTCCGGGCATCACGGTGCGAAACACGCCGCGGCCGGCGGGGATGGCCGAGCCGTCCTGCTCGCGCGCTTTCAGGTCCTCGGGATCGGGCACGAAGTCGACTTCCTGGGTCATCGAGATCGGCACGTCGTAGAACTCGTTCAGGTAGCGGTCCTCGAGATGGACCGTGAACCCGAGCCTGGGGTAGTACCAGAGCAGGTGGTTCATGGCCGAGGGATCCCCCCCGGCAACATCGTCCGGGATCACGGGCGGATTGTAATCGACCGAGTCCGGCATGCCATAGCGCACGAGGTACCACCCGCGCTCGTCCCAGGTGCGCCGCCGCGCGTCGAAGTAGAGGAAGTACGCCATCGTCCCGCGGCTCAGGAACTCGAGCCGCACCTCGTTGAACGGCGTGGTCAGGTCGGGGTCGCGGCTCCTCCAGAACGTCGCGAGGAACTTCGCGCGGGTGCCCGAGTCCGTGATCGCATGGTACGAGGCGGTGTCCGCATCGCTCGCCGCCGGCGTGATGTCGGTCAGCCGCTCGCGCGCCGGCGCCGGCAGGCGCAGGAGCGCCACTTCGTACGCCGAGTCCGCGATCGCCGGCAGCCCGAGACCGTAGGCACCCGCGCCCACGAGCAGCAGCGCCTCGCCCTCGGTCTGCCGCGGAAGCGCGCGGCCCGAGGCGAGCACCTGCCGCCCGGCCGCGAGTGCGCCGCGCGCGTCGTTGTCGAGGAGCGCGAGCACGCCCAGGCCGAGCCACGGTTCGGGCTCGCCCGGCCCACGCCGCGCCGCGTCCTGCCAGAAGCGGCGCGCCGACTCGAGCGATCCCCTGCGCTGGAACTTGCGCCAGTCGCGCATCGCGAGCCGGCCGAGGCGCACGTAAGCCGGGCCCGAGTCGTGATTGGACCGGAGCGCGGCCTGGAGTTGTCGGCGCGAGAGCGTGAAGTAGGACTGGCGATAGTAGAGGTCCGCCAGCGCCAGCCGGAGGTCGACGTCATCGGGCGCGAGCGCGACTGCCCGCTTGAGCACCTTGCTCGCGCGGATCCGGTCCTCGAGCCCGTCGCGGGCGATCAGGGCGCGCCCGTAGTCGCCCCAGGCGCGGGGGTTGTTCGGGTCGGCCTCGGCCCTCTGCTTGAGGGTGTCCAATTCGTCCGGATTCGGGCGGGGTACACCCATTTGGGTCTGTGCCCGGGCAGCGCGAAGCCCCCCCGGACCGAGGCCCGTGGCAAGGAGCGCGAGCGCCGCGAAGGCGAGGGAGACCAGCGTGGGCAATACAGGGCGCGAGGGGCGAATCACCCGGCGAGTATCCCCCGCAGGCAGGCCGCGGTCAATTCGGGCTTGGCGCGCGCGGGGCGGACCGATACGATGCGGTGGTGCGCGCCGTCCGACCGGGCGGCGCGTCGTTTTGACGCCAGCAAGGGAGCCCCGATGACCGCGTACAAAGCCCGTCTGCGCCGCAAGAAGGCCAAGCTCAAGCAGACCAAGATCAAGGACAAGGCGCGCGCCCAGAAGAAAGCCGCGAAGCGCCGCTAGCTTTTCAGCTTCCGGAAGTCGAGGGCGCCTCCGCCTCGTGGGCGGTGCGCGCCCACGTGGCGAGCGCGAGAATCACGATGCCGCGCGTCGCCTCGGTCGCGAGCGAGGACAGTTGTCCCGCGCTGACCGCCATGATCCCCCCCGCCAGCAGCAACGCCCAGCCCACCAGCCGCGCCAGGTCGTAGCCCGCGGTGCGTCCGCGCGACACCCAGTACGCCGCGACCAGTTGCGTCAGCCCGAGTGCGAGCAGCGCCGTGCCGAGGTTCGCCCACAACTGGTGGAGCGCGTCGTCGGCGAACGCCATGCGCAGCGCGCGCTCCTGCTCCTTCCAGTCGGGGATCGCGCGCGCCATGAGCGCGGCCGCGCGGCGCCAGTCGAGCGCCGAGAGCAGGCCGGCCGCCGCGTCGCCGAGCCCGGACAGCGCGAGGGCGAGGACCAGCAGCCTGCGCGCCTTCAACGCGCCCTCACGCGGGGCGGCGGGAGAGCACGATGCGCTCGAGCCGCGTCGGATCCTGCGTGCGGTGGGCGAACGTGACGGTCGCGGGCGCGGTCAGCGTGTAGAACGAGAGCACGAGCTTCGCGTGCGGCGGCCTTGGCAGCGCGATCTCCTGCGTGCGGTCGGGCTCGCCGAACAGCGCCAGCACGCGCGCGGGCGGGTCGCTCACCTTGAGACCGCCCGGCAGCGCGCCCGGGAACTGCACGCCGCCCT
>JBKJJJ010000022.1:0-9350 GCA_046598045.1 Candidatus Eiseniibacteriota bacterium | reverse complement strand
AGCTTGCCGTCCTCCGGCAGCGCCGCCGCGACGGCGAGCGCGCTGTAGCCGGTGAAGGTGCCGATCTCGAGCGCCTTCTTCGCGCCGATGGCGCGCACGAGGATCGCGAAGAACGCGCCCTGGTCGGCGCCGATCTGCATGCCGGCCTCGGCCATGGTCGCGGTCTCGGCGCGCAGCTTCTGCTGCACCGGGGTTTCCTTGATCATCGTGCGCGTGAGGTACTGGTCAACGGTCTCGGGGACGAGGGAGCGGGCCATGCGGGGTTCCTCCAGGAGGGAAAGGCCGGGGCATTCCGGCGGACCGGGGCATGGTACGCCCAGGGAGGGCTCGCGTCATCCGCGGCAGCGCGCTCGCGAATCGAACCTGCCCTGGGGGCAGGTGAAAGCCGGATGGCGCCCGACTTGCGCCGGCGCAAGGGGTCGTCCTGACGCCGCGACAAAGCAAAACGGGACGGGTCGCCACGCAACCCGTCCCGCCGTCCACCGAGGGCCAGTCGCCTGCGAAGCTTACGCGACCAGGTGACCCTCGATCTTCTTCACGATCTGCTGCTTCGGCACCAGTCCGATGATCTGCTCGACCACCTCGCCGCCCTTGAACAGGAACAGGCTCGGGATCCCGCGGATTCCGTAGCGCGTCGAGATGCCCGGGTTGGAATCGACGTCCACCTTCGCGACCTTGATCTTGCCGGCGTACTCTCCCGCGAGCTCGTCCACGATCGGGGCGAGCTGACGGCAGGGTCCGCACCACGTCGCCCAGAAGTCGACGAGGACCGGGATGCTCGAGCCGAGGACTTCGGCCTCGAAATTCTGATCGGTGGCTGCCAGCGTGTTTCCCATCGGGTTCCTCCAAGGGTCAGGGACGGCGGACTTCGGACTCCACTCGCCCCCTTTAAGACGCGGAGGCGCCCGAAACGGTGCGGGATCCCTGTAGACGCTAGCCCCATGGCCCCTCGGGGTCAAGGACGGGAAGCCGCAAAGTCTTTGCCATGGCGTAAGTTGCGTGGGCTGCCCACGATGGCGGCGGGGGTGATACTCTGGGGCCATCCGAAGTCGCTTCAACCCCGTTCCCGGAGGCTTCCCCATTCACGATCCCCGAGAGGGCCAGAGGCCCGAGCGCACCGTCCTCGTCGGCTTCGCCGGCCGCCGCGCCCCGCGCGACGTGCGGGCCTCGCTCGACGAACTCGGCCGCCTCGTCGACACCGCCGGCGCGGTCGTGGTCGGCGAGCTGGTGCAAAAGCGCGGCGCACCCACGCCGGCGACGCTGTTCTCCAAGGGCAAGGTCGACGAGATCAAGGGCCTGATCGCCGGCACGAACGCCGACACGATCGCGTGCGACGACGACCTGACGCCGGCCCAGGTGCGCAACCTCGAGAAGGCGCTCGACAAGAAGGTGGTCGACCGCAGTGAGGTCATTCTCTCGATCTTCGCGCGGCACGCGCGCACGCGCGAATCGCGCCTGCAGGTCGAGGTCGCGCAGCTCGAGTACAGCCTGCCGCGACTGCGCCACATGTGGCAGCACCTCGAGCGCTTGGGCGGCGGCATCGGCACGCGCGGACCCGGCGAGTCGCAGCTCGAGACCGACCGCCGACTCGCGCGCGACCGCGTCTCCCTGCTCAAGCGCCACCTCGAGGTGGTCGAGAAGGAGCGCAAGATCCAGCGCCAGTCGCGCGCGAACCAGTTCCGGGTCGCGATCGTCGGCTACACGAACGCCGGCAAGAGCACGCTCTTCAACACGCTCACCAGGAGCACGGTGCGCGCCGAGGACCGCCTGTTCGCCACGCTCGACGCGACCACGCGCCGCATGGTCAACGAAAAGCGCGAGCTCCTGCTGCTGACCGACACGGTGGGGTTCATCCGCAAGCTGCCGCATCACCTGGTGGCGTCGTTCCGTTCCACGCTCGCCGAGGTGGTCGAGGCCGACCTGTGGCTCCACGTCGTCGACGCCGCGGACCCGGACTTCCGCTCGCAATTGCAGAACGTGGACAAGGTGCTGGCATCGTTCGGTGGGGACTCGGGCGAGCCCGGCGTCGACGGTGCGCCCGCGTCGCGGCCGACAGTGATCGTGTTCAACAAGACCGACGCGGTGACCGACGAGGCACTGCTCTACGCGCTGCCGATCGAGTTTCCGGGGTCGCTGCAGGTCTCGGCGCAGACGGGCGAAGGCCTGCCCGCGCTGCGCGTCCGCCTGTGGGAGGAGCGCTCGTCGCAACGCCTCGCGGCGGCCGCGCGGGCCGCCGAGCGGCGCGCGCGCGTCAACGCAGGAACACCGCCCGCACCACACCGCGCTGAGCCGACGTAGCCACCTCGATGAAGTAGACGCCCGCCGGCTGCAGGAACCCGTGCTCGTCCCGGCCGTCCCACGCCGCGACGTGCGGGCCGGGCGCGAGCGGATTGCGGATCGCCGTGCGCACCAGCCGTCCCGCCACGTTGAAGATCCGCACCGTCGTCGGCCAGGCGGCCTGCCCCGCAAGCTGCGTCTTGGGCAGGTCGAAGCCGATCGTGGTCGTGGCGCTGAACGGGCTCGGCGATGCCGGCCGCACCGCGAACGCGAGCGGAGCGTCGGGAACGCCCACGGGGTTGCCGGCCGAGATCGAGAACACCGCGTTGCTGGCATCCTGCGACTGGTTCTGCGTGTCGTGCGCGGTGGCGCGCACCTTCGCCTGCGTGGTCGGCGTGCTCGGCACGATCCAGAAATACTTTCCGGAGTTCGTGAGTCCGCTGGCGATCGGGTTCCAGTTCAGCCCGTTGTCGTCCGTGTACTCGAGGTCGATCGACGTCACCATCACGTTGTCGTTCGCGGTCCACTTGATCGTGTCCTGCGAGCCGATGACGAAGACCTCGCCGCCGTTCGGCCGCGTGACCGTGATCGAGGGCGCGACCGAGTCCACGTTCGGGATCACGTTCGTCAGGTCGAGCTTGCCCCAGCCGAACTTCTTGTTCGGGATGGCGCCCGCTGCCGTCACCGGCGCATCGCGCCGGGTGTTGGCTTGCAGGAGCGCGCGCGCCCTCGTCGGATTGAGGGTCGGGTCCTGTTGCAGCATCATCGCGATCGCGCCCGCGACGTGCGGGGCCGCCATCGACGTGCCCTGGAGCACCGCGTGCTTGCCGTCGTCGACCGCGAGCACCGGGTCCCAGCCTGCGCCCGCGCCGCCCGCGACCCATGCGGTCGAGAGCGCGGAGGCGATCGCCGAGCCGGGCGCGGTCAGGTCGGGCTTGATCACGCCGTCGCGCCGCGGCCCGTTGCTCGAGAACGAGCACAGCTGGTTCACCGTCTCCGCCGGGTTGAACGCCCACGGCCCGGGCTGGCCAGGTGCGGACGACGTCCACGTGCCCCGGGTGACGTGCGCGCCGACGCAGATCAGCGAGTCGGCGGTGGAGGGCGCGGTGACGGTCACGTCGCTGTCGAACCTGGTCGCGAAGGTCGCCGTCGGGAAGGTGGGCGAGAGCTGCGAATACGACCAGAAGTGCACCGCGCCCGCGCTCGTGACCGAGACCGGATTGACGCGCACGCGCCAGCCACCCGCCTTGGGCCGCGGGGCGCCGGTCAGGTCCGAGACCTCGATGTAGATGTTGACGTCCCCGTTGTTCGTGCCGATGACGCCGTTCTCCATGTAGACGCGGCCGTCGGTCGTGTTCGCCCCGTTGAGGAAGTTGCCCTTGGTCAGCGGGCCGAAGATGATCCCCGTCGGCGAGGTCAGCGTCACCGTGTAGTTGTCCGTGCCCTCGTACCAGCCGTCGATCAGGAAGTAGTCGTTTGCCGCGCTGCCGGCGTAAGTCGGTACCGCGAACGTGAGCGAATCGAGGGCGCTGGTCGAGACCAGCTTGCCGTGCTCCTTCTGGGTCGCCTCGTTGCCCGCCGAGCCCACGATGATCTTGCCCGGTCCGACCAGCGCGCTGAGGCCGAGCTCGAGGTCGAGCGTGCCGTCGTGCGGCCCGAGGTTCGTGCCGAGGCTCATGTTCACCACCGCCGGGCGTCCGAGCGCCGCGGCCCTGGCGAAGATGTAGCTCGCGCCGTCGATCAGGCCCGCATCGGTGAAGTTGGTCTTCACCACGATGATCCCGGCCTTGTTCGCCATGCCGACGTACTTGAACGCGCTCACGCTGTTGCCGGTCGCGCTGCCATCGCCGGCGGCGCTGCCCGTGACGTGCGTGCCGTGGCCCTGGCCGTCGAACTCGCCGCAGGTGCCGGCCTGGATCTGGGCCTGCGAGCACTCGTTGCCGTAGCCGTAGGGAATGGGCGCGGTGCCGCCGGTCGTCTGGTCCCAGATCGACAGGATTCGGGTCGTGCCATCCGGGTTCTTGAAATCATCGTGCTGGTACTCGATGCCCGAGTCGATGATCCCGATCACCACGTTGTTGCCGTTGAACCCCGCGAGCGGCGGGCTCTGCGTGCGCTTGTTGTTCGCGCGCGTGTCCGGGATCGAGAGATCGTGGTCGAGCTTGATCGGCAAGGCGAGCCGGATGCCTTCGACGCCGGCGAGGCGCGCGACCTGGGCGGCAGCGGACAGGGGCAGGCGCACCGTCGTGATGTCCCCGACCTGGGTGCCGACCTCGACCCCCATCGCGCGCAGCGCGTCGGCCGAGACCGGGCCGCGCACGATCGCGCTCACGATGCGGCCGCGCAGCGGGTCCTCGGTCGCGCCGAGGGTGGCGCGCACGGAGTGGTCGAGACGCTCGAGATCGAACGCGAGCTGGCGCGTCGTCGGCGCCTGCGCCTGTGCGGCGCCGGCCGCGAGGGCCATCGTGAGTACCAGCGCGCCACGGAATGTGCCGGCAAAGCAGGAGCGAGCCATCATGCATTCACCCATGGCCCCGGCGTCGTGCGCGGGGCGGTGCGTGTTCGATTTCGGATAAACAGGCGGGCGACCATACCTCGATGCCTCAAGGCTAACAGGCCGCCCGTGCGGGCGAACGACATTTCGCCGCGCAGGGGTGTCTGCGCGCGGGCGGACTGCGCCACCGGTGCTCCGAGCACGACTCGTGCCGCCGGCAGCGGCGATGGAACGCGTTGTGCGGGCGTGGTTTGGCTGCCCCGGGGGCCGCCGGGGGCGGGCGATACGCACGCCGGCCGGGGCGGATCGTGTGTCTTGCAACGCTCAGCCGCGCTCGGCGAGCCAGACCCCGGTAAGGACGAACGCGGTCGCGCCCAGGAAGTGGAGTGTGAGCGGCTCGCCCAGCAGCGCCCACGCGAGCAGCGCGGTCGCGACCGGCTGGAGGTTCGTGAACACGGCCACGCGGCTGGCCTCGATCCGCGCCAGCGCCCAGCCCCACAGCAGGTAGGACACGATCGAGGTCGCGATCGCGATGTAGGCCAGGCTCCACCAGCCGGCCGCGCTCACACGCGACCAGTCCTGATGGACCAGCGCCGGCACGCCGACGGGGAGGAAACACAGCGTGCCGAACAGCGTCGCCCACGCGGTCACCGGCAGCACGCCGAGGCGCGCCACCAGCTCCTTGGCGCGCGTCGTAAACACGGCCCAGGCAATCACCGCGAGGAAGATCAGCGCGTCGCCGCCAACCCAGCGCGCGTCGAACGTGAGCCCGCGCCCGAGCAGCAGGAAGAGCACGCCGCCGAACGCCAGCGCGACGCCCAGCGTACGGCGAGCGGACGATTTCTCCTGCCCGCGAGCGAGCGCGAGGCAGAGCACGAGAATCGGCGTCGCGGCGTAGAGCAGGGCACCGTGTGCGGGGGTCGAATGGCGGAGTCCGGTGAGGAAGAGCCCCTGGTTGAGCGTGGTCCCGATCACACCCAGGACGGCCACTGCGCCCCACGACCCGCGCAGGCGGTCGACCCGGATGCCCCGGCGAACAGCCAGCACTCCGAACAGGCCCGCGCCGGCCAACACGAAACGCAACTGGGCGAGGGCCATCGGGTCGAATTCCCGCAGGGCGACCTTGGCCAGGATGAAGGTACCGGCCGAAATCAGGACGTGGCAGAGCAAGGCGATCAGGACCAGGGTGGGCACCCCCGGACACTAGCGGCCCGCGCGGGCCCCGGCAACCCCGGCCGGGCCGGGATCGGCGGCTGCAACTGGCTGGAGCGCCATGCCGTTGTGCCGATAACACCGGCAATGTCCGGACTCTCCACGTCCTACACGCTGGCGCCCCTGGCCTGGCTCGAATCCCGCTGCCTGAGCGGCACGCTCGCGCGCAAGATCGCGATCGTGGTCTGCACCGTGCTCGCGGTGTCGCTCGCCCTGCTGGTCGAGCTCGACTGGCACCACGATCGCGCCGAGGAAACCGGCGAACTCGTCGCCCGTGGCGCTGAGGATGCGCGCCGTCTCGCCGCCCGTGTGCACGACGGCGATTTCTCGCTGCGGACCGTGAACGCGATCCTCGCTCCCTATGTCGCTGGCACCTCGACCCTCGAGCGCGCCGATCTCGTGGACGCGACCGGCCGCACGGTGTGGTCCTCGCAAGCGGCGAACACCGGGCAGCCGTTCGATCCCCGGCGCCTCGGATGGTCCGCTCGGCCGCTCGCGGGTTGGCTCGTCGGCGCGCTCGCCGAGGGTGGTGCTGCCGGCGCCTCCCGGCGCGGCGACCGCGTGAGCGCGGTCGAGCCCATCCACCCGGGATGGGCCGCGGCGCACGACCCTCGCGGGCGGCCCGGAAGCCCGGTCGCGATGGTCCTGATCTGGGACGAGCGCGCGGAGGCCGACCGGGCCGACACGCGTCGGTTGTACTACCACTGCATCGGATTCGTGTGCGCGCTGACGCTCGGCTTCCTGCTGTGGTGGCTTCTGCTGCAGGTGGTGTCGCGCCCGCTCGCCGACCTCGCGGCGGTGGCCGGGCGCGAGGGCCTGCTGCCCTCGGACCTCGAGCCCGCGACCCGGAGAGGCGACGAGATCGGCGCGCTCGCCCGCACGCTGACGCAGGCCGTCCACCGGCTGGAGGAACGCCGCGCGCAGATCGCGGTCCGCACCGCGCGCCTCGAGTCCGCGCTCAACGCGGGGCACGACGGCCTGGCCATGGCGTCCCTGCGCGGCGACGCGTGGGTGGTCGACCACGTCAACGAGGTGCTGGCCGCGATCGTCGGCAAGCCGGCGGACTGGTTCACGGGACGCACGGTGGAGGAGGGACTGGCCGCGATCCAGCCGCGCCTCGTCGACGTGACCGGCGTCGCGGGTTGGGTCCACGAGGGACTCGCGGACCCGCACTTCGAGGGCATGCTTGTCGCGGCGTTGATCGGCCCCGACGCGCTCACCGAGATGCATACCCGCGCGATGCGCGACGTGCAGGGCCGCGTGATCGGCCGCATCTGGGTCGTGCGCGATGTGACCAGCGCGCGCGACCACGAACGGACGCTCACGCGGCAGAACCAGGAGCTCGCCGTGCTCGACCTCGTCGGGCGGCGGGTCTCGCGCTCGCTCGAGGCGGACGCGATCCTCGCCTCGGCATGCGACACGTTGGCGGAAATCCTCGAGGCGCGCGGAGAGGTTCGGCTCGCGGGCGCGGACCCGGCGGGCGTCGATGTGAGCCGTCTCGGTCCGAACCGGGTCCTCGTGCCACTGAGCGACACCGTCGGCCAGGTCGCCACGCTCGAGTTGACCCGCCCGTCGGGAGCGCCGTTCGGCGACGACGAGCTGGCGCTGCTGGGGCGGGTGCGCTACCCGGTCGAGATCGCGCTCGAGAACGCCCGCCTGTTCGCGCGCAGCGAGGAGCAGTTGATCGAGAACCAGACGCTGTGCGAGGTCAGTCGCTCGATCGGCCGCGCCGACACGCTCGACGACGTGCTGTCGGACATCCTCGGAGTCGTGTGCAGCCGCCTCCAGTACCGCAATGCGGCGATCCTGCTGCTCGACGACGCGACGGGGGAGATCTACGTCCGCGCCTCGGAGGGCTACCACGAAAACCTCCGCGCGATCCGGCTGCCGGTCGACGGCCCGTCGGTGACCGCGCGCTGTTTCCGCGAGTGCGCGCCCGTGAACGTGCGCGACGTGCGGGACTACGAAGGCTACGTTGCCGGCTCGGACGACATCCGATCCGAACTCGCGCTGCCGCTCAAGATCGGCGAACGCGTGCTCGGCATCCTCGACCTCGAGTCCGACCGCATCGACGCGTTCGGGCCCGGGGACGAGCGCCTGCTCACCTCGGTCGCGAACCAGGCGGCGATCGTGCTCTGGAACGCCTCGCTGTTCGCCGAGGCGCGCGCCCGCGCGACGCGCTTCGAGGCGGTCAATGAAATCGCGCGCGCCGTGTCCTCGACGCTCGATCCGACGCGCCTCGAGCGCGCGATCGTCAGCCAGCTCGCGCGCGTCGTGCCATGCGACCGCTATGCCGTCCTGCGTTACGACCACGAGGGGCGCCGGGTCGCGCGCTCGCTCGTGCTCGACACGCAGACGACCCTGGCGCACGACGGCGACGGACTCGACTGGGCGTTCGAGGACGGGCTCGATCCGGCGACGCTGGTCGCACATCGCGCAGAGCACTTCGCCGACCTCGGGTCCGTGGCGCACCTCGCCGAGGCGCGGCTGGTGGCGCACGGCATGGCGAGCATGGTGCTCATCCCGGTGACGCTCGACGGCGAGATCCAGGCCGCGATCGTCGCCTCGTCGGCGCAGCCCGACGCGTTCGACAGCGAGCAGATCCGGTTGCTCGAAGCGGTGAGCTACCATGTCGGGGTCGCGCTCAAGAATGCCGCGCTGTTCTCGCGGCTCCAGGAGTCGTACATCCAGCTCAACGAGGCGCAGGACGGTCTCGTGCGCTCGGAAAAGCTGCGCGCGCTCGGCGAGATGGCCTCGGGCGTGGCGCACGACTTCAACAACGTGCTGGGCGCGATCCTCGGGCGCGCGCAGCTGCTCCGCACCTCGATTTCCGATGCCGAGACGGCGGGCGAGCTGGCCATCATCGAGCGCGCTGCGCTCGACGGCGCGGCCACCGTGCGCCGGCTCCAGGACTTCACGCGCGTGCGCACGGACCGCACTTTCCTGCCGGTCGGGCTCGCGCAGGTGGTCGAGGATTGCCTCTCGCTGACGCGCGGCCGCTGGCGCGACGAAGCCGAGCGCGCGGGCACGCAGTACGATGTCGCGACCGACCTCGCGCCCGTGCCCGACGTGGCCGGCCAGGCGTCGGAGTTGCGCGAGGTGCTGACCAATCTCATCCTCAACGCGCTCGACGCGATGCCGAAGGGTGGCGCGCTCAAGCTCTCGACCCGCCACGAGCCGGATGGGGCGGGCGGCCCCGGCGCGGTGGTGCTCGAGGTCGTCGACGTCGGCGATGGCATGAGCGAGGACGTGCGCGCGCGCATCTTCGATCCGTTCTTCACGACCAAGGCGGCCGGTTCCGGAACCGGCCTCGGCCTCTCGATCAGTCATGGCATCGTCCAGTCGATGGGCGGGACCATCGAGGTCG
>JBKJJJ010000109.1:0-7336 GCA_046598045.1 Candidatus Eiseniibacteriota bacterium | reverse complement strand
GAGGGCCATCCCCAACGGAAGGAACCACGCCCTCAAGTACGCATTCTGAAAAGACGGAGAGTGTGAACCATTAAGCGAAGACCCGGCGCGTTCGGACGCAATCTTCCGGGCACAAGGAGCGGCTTGGTGAAGTGGAGGTCGAACCCGGCCTCCGCCGCCATGCGCTTGTCTCCGTTAGGCCACCCCCGACGATGTCGTCCAGGCCGCTCACTCCGGTCAGGACATCGGGTGCCGTTGCTGTCGAATTCGAGTTCACGCGAATGGCTCCTCAAGGGTTCGCGTTTCGGACAGGAGCCTTGCGAGCTCCGCGGACACGACCGGCTTGACGGCATGGGAATCGAAACCCGCACTCATGGCGAACTGGCGATCGCGCACCTGACCATGGCCGGTCATCGCGATGATTCGTGTCGCCGTCAGGCCGCGCTGCCGGAATTGCCGGCACACTTTGATAACCGTCCATCCCCGGAAGCCCGAGGTCCATCAAAAAGAAGGCCGGCGGCTCATCATTCGCGCGCGCCCGAACGCGCCCAGGACGGTCTATTCCGAAACGGCGCCCAGGGTCCGGAGTGCGGCGCGCACCGGACTCGCGTCGCCGCCGACGATCCTGAGCGGGAGCGCGACCAGCTCGTAGCGGCCGGCCGTGACCTGCGAGAGGTCGAGTTCCTCAAGCACGGAGAGACCGCCGCCGAAGAGGGCGCGATGCGCGGCGAGGTCCTTGGATTCGGGCGCGTCGATCGAAAACGTGTCGATCCCCACAAGGCGCAGGTTGGGCTTGAGCGCGAGCCACGCCGCGGCATCGGGCGTGAAGTGCGGGAAGGTCTCAGGAAAGTGATCGAGCGGCCGATCGAGCGTGCGGAACAGCACGCGCTCGACGCCCGCGAACTCGGACGCTCGCGCGTCGAGTGCGGCGGCCTCGATCGCCCCGCGCGGCGAGGCGCGGATTTCGGCGCGCCAGTCGAGCACCAGGCACGGTCCCCAGTAGGCCGCGAGGTCGAGCCCGGCCGCGTCGCCCGTCCCGGCCCCGACATGGAGCGGGGCATCCGCATGCGCCCCGGTGTGGGGCGACATCGTGATGCGGGAGACCGTGACCGCATCGCCGTGCGCGGGGCTCCACGTCACCTCGACGTGGAACGGGGTGTCGCCCGGCCAGACCGGAGAGGCCGCGGACAGCGGCGGGGAGATGTCGAGGATCGGGGTCGCGCGCGGGCGGCTCACGCCCTGAGGCCGTCGACGATGTCCTTGAGCTCGGCGAGCCCGCGCTCGACGTCCTCATCGCGATTGTAGAAATGCGGGCCGAAGCGCACGCCCACCCCCGGCCGCCAGTCGCACAGCACGTCGCGCCGGTCGAGCTCCCTTTGCACGCGCTGGGGCTCGGGCACGCCGAGCGAGACCGAGCCGCCGCGGCGCGCGCCGTCGAGCGGCGAGTTCACGGGCCAGCCCTCGGCGAGCGCGAACTCGACGATGCGCGCGGTCAGGCGCCTGGACTTCGCGCGGATCGCCTCGACGCCGATCTCGCGCACGATCTCGTAGCCCGCGCGCGCGGCATACAGGCACGGGATGTGCGGCGTGCCGTTGAGCAGGCGCAGGCCATCCTCGCGATAACGCATGGGGCCGGCGTCGAAGCCGAACGGCTCGGGGTGTGCGACCCAGCCCGTGAGCCGCGGCTTGACCGACGCCAGCAGGTCCGGCCGCGTGTAGAGGAATCCCGCGCCCGGTCCGCCGCACAGGTACTTGACCGAGCCGCCCACGAGGTAGTCCACGCCCAGTGCCGCGACGTCGAGCGGCACCGTGCCGACCCACTGGTAAGCGTCGACCAGCACGGGCGCGCCGACGGCGTGCGCCTTCGCGATCACCGGTGCGAGGTCGACGATCGCCGCGCTCTTGAAGATCACGCCCGAGATCGCGACCACGGCCGTGCGCTCGTCGATCGCGTCGACGATGCGCTGCGCGTCCATGGTCAGCCCGTCGGCGGACGGCACGCGTGTCACCTGGGCCCCGCGGTCGGCGAGGCCCTCGTAGAGGTAGAGCATCGACGGAAAGTCGAGCTCGGTGCACACGAGCCGGTTGCGCCCGCCCCGGAAGTCGATCGCCGAGAGCACCACCGCCTGGGCGAGGGTCACGTTCGGGTGCATCGTCACCGAGCCCTCGGCCGCGCCGAGGATGGGCGCGAGCTCGTTGCCGACCTCGATCGGCAGCATCCACCACGCGTCCTCCCACGAGCGAATCCCCCGCCCGTCCCACTGGTCGAGGTATTCGGCGACCCGCGCGCGCGCGCGGCGCGGCATCGCGCCCAGCGAGTGCGCGATCAGGTGCGTGGCACGGGTGGCGAGCGGGAACTCGCCCCTCCAGACGGCGAGCGGATCGGCAGCGACGGTGGCCATGGCTCAGCCCTCGATGGCGGAGGTGGGATCCTCGCCGATGTGGGTGCGATATGCGTCGGGCGTATTGATGTTGATGCGCACGGCCGGATCCTGCGCGTCGACGAAGCGCCGGCGCTCGGCGTGGGCGGCGATGAAGTCGGCGAGCGTGTCCTCGGCGGGCGCCGCGAGCGACACGTCGCCGAGCCGGAACACGAGCGCGCGCGAGAGCAGGATCGGGTGCCCCGCCTCGCCCTGGTAAGCCGCGATCACGGCGTCGTCGAGATCGGGCTGGTAGGCGCGCACGACCCGTGCGTAGGTCTCGGCCTCGATCAGCGGCATGTCGACGAGGCACACCAGCGCGCCTTCGAGGTCCGGGAGCTTGCGCGTGAGCGCGCGTGCGCCGGCGCGCACGGAGGAGAACATCCCCTCCTTGTAGCCGCGATGCTGCACCGCCTGCGCGCCGCCGAAATCCACCGTGTCCTTGATCAGCTGGCCCTTGGCCCCGAGGACGACCACGATCCCCGCGATTTCCTCGACCGTCTCGAGTTGGTCGAGGATGTGTTCGAGGAAGCTGGTCTCGCCGATCTTGAGCAGCGGCTTGGCCGAGCCCATGCGGTCGGACACGCCGGCGGCGAGGACGATGGCGCCGTGGCTCAAGCGCGCTCCGCCGGATCGGGCGCGGGGGCCGCGGTGGACCGCGCCCGCTTCGCGCGCACCGGCACGCCGTCGTCGAGCGCGATCCCCCGCCGCCACGCCACCAGCTCGGCCGCGATCGAGAGCGCAATCTCCTCGGGGGTCAGCGCGCCGATCTGGACGCCGAGCGGGGCCTTGAGCCGCGCCAGCGCTCGCGCGTCCACACCCTGGTTGCCCAGCCGCATCAGGAACTTGTTGCGCTTCGCCTCCGAGCCGACCAGCCCGCAGAAGCCCGCGCGCGAGCCCACGAGCGCGCGCACGAGCGCCTGGTCGAGCGGGTGGTGATGGGTCACGACCACGACCGCGGTCTGCTCGTCGAGCACGAGCTCGGACACGACCGCCTCGGGGTCGTCGCACGCGACCGCGTTCGCGGACGGGAAACGCGCCGGGTCGGCCCACGCCTCGCGCTCGTCCACGACCACGGTCTCGAATCCCACGGCGCTCGCGAACTCGACGAGCGGCCGCGCGATGTGCCCCGCGCCCAGCACGACCAGCCGCGCGGGGAGCGCGACGCGCTCGAGGAACACGCTCATCACGCCGCCGCAGCACATGCCGAGGTCGCGCGACAGGTTGAGTTCGAGCAGGCTCGAGGTCTCGCTCTTTTCCAGCAGCTCGCGCGCCGCCGCGAGCACCGCGTGCTCGAACGCGCCGCCGCCGACCGTCCCGGCGACCTGCCCGTCCGAGAGCAGGAGCAGCTTCGCGCCCGCGTCCTGCGGCGCCGAGCCGACGGAGCGGACGACGGTCGCGAGCACGGCGGGCACGCGCGCGGCGCGCGCGGCCTGGATCGCCTGGTAGACGTCGACGGGCAGTTGCATGCGGGGCCTCCTCAGGCCTCAACCGGCTCGAGCACGGGCGGGCCCAGCGGCAACCCCAGCGCCTGCGCGAATGCGCGCCGCACCAGGACCGGGACCATCTCGTGCCGCCACTCGGGGTCGATCGGGATGTTGGTCAGCGGGCGGCACTGCCGGTACGCGGCGTCGCCCACGGCCTCGAACAGCTCGCGCGTCGGCAAGTGTCCCTGGACGAGCGCAGTGACGCCCGTCACCTCGCGCGGCTTCGCGCCCAGCGCGCCGACCACGACGCGCGCGCCGGTGAGCGTGCCGGCCTGATCGCGCGTCCCCGCGACCGCGACGGCGAGGATCGGGAAGTCGATCGCCGCCCGCGGGCGCAGCTTCTGGTAGCCCGCGAAACGGCCCGGGACCGGCGCGGGCAGGCGCGCCTCGACCAGGATCTCGTCGCCCTCGATCACGTTGTTCTTGCGGCCCTCGCCCACGAAGAACTTGTCGAGCGGGACCTCGCGCTGGCCGCGCGCCGCGCTCTCGAGCACGATCGATCCGCCGAGCGCGGCGATCATCGGCGCCGAGTCCGACGACACCGCCGCGACGCAGCGCGTGCCGCCCGGCACGACGTGGCAGATGGTCCCGGTGCGCTTGAGGCAATAGCCGAGCGCGGTGCGCCAGTGCTCGGTCTGGTTGTAGTAGGTGCAGCGCGTGTCGAGCGCGAGGTTGCCGCCGATCGTGCCCATGTTGCGCAGCTGGGGACCTGCGATCTGCCCGACCGCGCGCGCGAGCGCCGGGTAGGCGTCCCCGATCACCGGGTCCTGGGCGAGCGCCGAGAGCGACGTCAACGCGCCGACGCGCAGGCCGCCGTCCTCGCCGCGCGTGACGCCGCGCAGGCCGGGCAGGCACTTGAGCGGCACGAGCACCTCGACGTCGAGCAGCCCGTGCTTGAGGTTCGGCACCAGGTCGGTCCCGCCGGCGATCAGCCGCGCGGCCGGCCCCTTCTCGGCGAGGAGCACGAGCGCCTCCGCGAGCGAGCGCGGCGCGGCGAACTGGAAGCGCGGGAGCGGAAGCATCAGACGACTCCCTTCCACGCCCGGCCTTCGGCGCGCTTCTCGCGCAGCGCCTTGAGCACCTTGCCGGGGGTGAACGGCAGCTGCTTCATGCGCACGCCGATCGCGTCGTGGATCGCGTTCGCGATCGCCGGCACGCTCGGGTGGAGCGGCCCCTCGCCCGCCTCCTTCGCGCCGTACGGCCCCTCGGGGTCGATCGACTCGACGATGTGGGACTCGAAGTCGGGGCAGTCCATCGAGGTCGGGATCTTGTAGTCGAGCAGCGATGGGCCGTCGTGCAGGCCGTTCGGCTTGAACGCCTGCTCCTCCATGATCGCCTCGGCGAAACCCATGTAGGCGGAGCCGTCCATCTGGCCCTCGACCAGCGTCGGGTTGATCGCCCGCCCGCAGTCGTGCGCGAGCCAGATCTTCTCCACGCGCACGAAGCCGGTCTCGACGTCGACGTCCACCTCGGCGACGTGCGCGGTGAACGAGTACGCCGGCGAGGCGCCGATCGTGCCGCCGCGGTAGTCGCCGTGGACGTCCTTAGGCGTGTTGTAGGAGCCGACCGAACCGAGCGTGCCGAACTTCGACTCCGCGAGCACGAACGCCTCCGCCGGCGTCATGAGCTTCGCCGGGTCGTCCCACGTGCCGACCTTGCCGCCGGCGAGCCACACCGAGTGCGCCGGCACATCCCAGTGCTCGCCCACCGCCTGCTGGATCGGTTTCTTCAGTTTCCTCACGGCGTCGATCGCGGCGTTGCCGACCATGAACGTCACGCGGCTCGAGTAGGCGCCCATGTCGACGGGCGTCAGGTCCGTGTCCGCGGCGACCACGCGGATCGCCTCGAGCTCGACCCCGAGTTCCTCGGCCACGACATACGCGAGCAGCGAGTCCGAACCCTGGCCGATGTCCGACGCGCCGCAGAACACGGTCACGCGGCCCGAGCGGTCGACGCGCAACTGGACCGCGCTCTGTGGCATGTCGTTCGGGTAGATCGGGTAGTTCGTGCCCGAGATGTACATCGAGCCGGCAATCCCCAGCCCCTTGCCGAACGGCAGCTTGCGGAAGCGTTCCTTCCACCCGGACGCGCGCTCGACCGCCTCGAGGCACTCGAGGAACCCGTTCGAGGTCACGCGCAGCTCGTTGACCGTGCGCGTGTTGCCGCCCAGGAAGTTCTTGCGCCTGATCTCGACCGGGTCCATGCCGATCCTCTCGGCCAGCATGTCGAGCAGGCACTCGAACGCAAACCGCGGCTGAACCGAGCCATGGCCCCGTTTGGGCCCGCAGCAGGGCTTGTTGGTGAACACCCGCGTCGAGTCGAACTGGTACGTCGGGAAGCGGTACGGGGCCGTCAGGAGCTGCCCGGAGTAGTACGTGGTGACGAGCCCGAACGACGAGTACGCGCCGCCGTCGATCAGGATCTTCGACTTCACGCCGGTGAGCGCGCCGTCGTTCGACACGCCCGCGCGGTAGGTCATGCGCATCGGGTGGCGGCCGCGGTGCGCATAGAACACCTCCTCGCGCGTGTACAGCAGCTTGACCGGGCGGCCGGTCGCGCGTGCGAGCCAGGCGACGCAGAACTCGAGGTCGAACGGCTCGCTCTTCCCGCCGAACCCGCCGCCGACCACGGGCTGGATCACGCGGATGCGGTCGGCCGGCATGGCGAGGACGCGCGCGAGCTCGCGGTGGAGATAGTGCGGCACCTGGGTCGAGGAGTAGACCGTGATCACGCCGTTCAACTCCGGCACGCCGATCGCGCAGTGGGGCTCGATCGGCACGTGCGTCGAGCCGGCGTACTCGAACGTCTCCTCGATCGTCACGTCCGAACCCGCGAGCGCGCCCTCGATGTCGCCGAACGTGAGGGCGACGTGCTTCGACACGTTCCCTTTCTTCGCGAACGCGTTGACCTGGTGCGGCTCGTCCTCGTGCGCCAACGCGTCCTCGATCGTCAGGACGTTGGGCAGCACCTCGTAGTCGACGTCGATCAACGCGAGCGCCCCGGCGGCCGTACGCTCGTCGATCGCGGCGACGCACGCGACGCCGTCGCCCACGTAGGCGACCTTGTCCAGGCCGAGCGCATACTCGTCGCGCGTCCAGGGGATGATGCCGTACGGGATCGGCATGTCCCTCCCCGTGCACGCGGCGACGACGCCCGGGTGGGCGAGCGCCTTCGACAGGTCGATCGACCGGATGCGGGCATGCGGGTGGGGCGAGCGCAGGATCTTCGCGAACAGCATGCGCGGGAAGGTGAGGTCGTCGGCAAAGACCGCCGAGCCGGTGACCTTCCGCCGGCCCTCGACCTTGCGGTTGCGCTTGCCGATGACCGAGAACCCGGTCTCCTGGCGCGGCGGCGCCTTGAGCGTGCTCATCGGCCCCCCGCCTTCGAGCGCTCAGCCTTCAGGCGTTCTCCGGCCTTCAAGCAAGCCTCGAAGATCTTCGTGTAACCGGT